>NZ_JACMOO010000197.1 GCF_014377975.1 Ferruginibacter sp. | reverse complement strand
TATTAACAATGGGTAAGAAAAAATATAATTAATTTCCAAAAAAATAGCCATGATACAGGAAATAAAAGAAGGATACGTAAAAACAGAAACCCACAAAGGTGTTACCACCATTGAATTTTTTCACCCCAAGAGCAATTCTTTACCTGGTGAAATTTTGGAAGAAATGGCAAAGCAAATTCACATTGCGGCTACACATCATGAAACTAAAGTAATTGTACTAAAAAGTGCAGGCGACAGATCCTTTTGTGCAGGCGCAAGTTTTGATGAACTGGCCCTTGTAAAAAGCGAAGCAGAAGGATTGAAATTTTTTAGTGGCTTTGCCAATGTAATAAATACCATGCGAAAATGCCCCAAATTTATAATTGGCAGGATACAGGGCAAATGCGTTGGCGGTGGTGTGGGATTGGCGTCGGCAGTGGATTATGCCATTGCATTAAATACTGCAGAAATAAAATTAAGCGAACTGGCCATGGGGCTTGGTCCGTTTGTTATTGGCCCTGTTGTAGAAAGAAAAATTGGTAACGCAGCTTTTAGTGCCTTGGCAATTGATGCAGCTATATGGCGCAACAGTGAATGGGCAAAAAGGAAAAATATGTTTGCAGAAGTGCATGAAACTGTTGAGAGTATGGATGAATCTATCTTTCGTTTGGCCAATCATTTAGCACATAGCAGTCCGCAGGCAATGGCACAAATGAAAAAAATGTTATGGCAGGGAACAGAAAACTGGGATGAATTACTAAAGCAACATGCAGCTATTAGCGGAAAATTAGCCTTAAGCGAATTCACTAAAAATGCCATTGTAAAATTTAAGACAAAAATGTAATGAGACTAATACAGGAATTAAGTTCCCTTAAAACTTTAGAATAAAATGGAGGTTTTTACTGAGAAAAACTTCATCTCTATTTGTGATAAACTAGCAATACAAGATCACGATCTCCATTCCATCATTCACCAATACGGCTATCCTCCTTTGTGGAAAAGAGCCGCTACTTTTGAAACACTGGTTCACATTATCTTGGAGCAACAGGTGTCGCTTGCTTCAGCATTGGCAGCTCTCAATAAACTCAAAGAAAAGATTGGCCAAATTACTCCCGTCAATTTATTGTTGTTATCAACCGAAGAGCTGAAAGCCTGTTATTTCAGCAGGCAAAAAATTATTTACACCAGGCATTTGGCAAGTGAATTAATAAGTGGTCAGCTAAACCTGGAGGAGTTAAATGCAATGGACAATGATGCCATAAGAACTACGCTGACAAAAATAAAAGGAATCGGCAACTGGAGTGTGGATGTATATTTAATGATGGTATTGCAACGCAGCGATCTATTTCCGCTGGGAGATGTTGCATTGATAAAAAGTATAAGAGAAACAAAAGAATTACCAAAAGAAACATCCCGGGAAGCAATAGCAATAATTGCAGCAAAATGGAAACCATACCAAACTGTTGCAGCATTTATTTTATGGCACAGTTACCTTAATAAAAGAAAGCGACAGGCTATATAACCAATCACTTTCTATCACTATTTATAAATTATTATATTCATATAAAGGATCAAGGGCGGTATTAGACTTCATTTCAAAAACCGGGTTTATCAAACCATCTTTTAAGCCATACACCCAGCCATGTAAATCGGGCGCATCTCTTTCTTTCCATGCTTTTTGAATAATAGATGTTTTGGCAAGCCGTTGTACCTGTTCTATTACACTTAGCTCTGTAAGCCGGTCTGTACGCAAGTTCTCATCAGTTATGTTATTCAGTTCTTCCCTGTTGTGACGGTAAACATCTTTGATATTTCTAAGCCACATATTTAATACCTGGCTATAACTTGTGTTGCTCATGGCAGCCTTAATGCCACCGCAACCATAATGACCACAAACAATTACATGCTTTACTTTTAAATGTACCACGGCGTAATCTAAAACACTCAGCAGGTTAACATCCGTATGTATTACAAGGTTGGCAATATTGCGGTGTACAAAAATTTCTCCCGGCTGGGTATTGGTAATTTCATTGGCCGGCACACGGCTGTCGCTGCAACCGATCCATAAAAATTCCGGTGTTTGTAAATCGGATAAGCGTTTAAAATAATCCTGATCATGTGCAACCCTGCCTTGTGCCCATTTTTTATTTTCACTTAATAATATTTCGTATGGTTTCATAATTGCTAGATTTTTATTAATGATTTTGTATTTAAAATACAATTTACATTTTCCCTACGATTGCTCAAAAAGTACTTTATCTTTTAATGAAAAAAATCACATAAAAAAATGAATTTATTAATGTGATTTTTTAAGTGTTTAAAAAACGGAGATTTTTATCCGTTTAAAGAAATAATTGTTAAGATTGATAACATTTTTTTGTAAAGAACGTTTTGCTCCTATATTTGCAGCAACTCACATGGTAAAATTAAAAATCATAGCATTATTTTTAGGTCTATTGATGACTTTGCAAATGTTGCCTATTACTCAGATAGGTAATATGCTTAGCAACAATCAATG
Organism: Ferruginibacter sp.; assembly: GCF_014377975.1. Lineage (GTDB taxonomy): Bacteria > Bacteroidota > Bacteroidia > Chitinophagales > Chitinophagaceae > Ferruginibacter. The sequence goes on along the minus strand of NZ_JACMOO010000197.1, from coordinate 13,952 downwards.
GGCGGAGGAAATGCCTCTCAATGCCAGTGATAATGGAAAAGTTGAATGTAGTGTAGAACCACATTTTCTTCCTCCGGCCATTCATACTTACGTTGCTTTTTTTGCAGAAAGTAAAATCGTTGCTTATCTGCACTGTTCAGATCAAATACCTCCCAATCATTCTACAGAAGTGGTATGTCCACCTCCCGACGTGTTAGTATAAGTACACTTTATCCGAGAATTTAAATTTTATTCCTTATCATGTTCAGGATGTTCATACAATGTCCATCTTAACTGTAATAATTCTGTTGCTTATAAACACATGTTGTGTGTTTTATATTTTGCATTATTACGCCATTTGCCCTCATATCTGTAAAAATTCGTCACATTATGTCAAGTACAAAAGAATCAATGTTTAAGTATTTAAAAAATGATTTACCATCAGGATTAGTAGTTTTTTTAGTTGCCTTACCCCTTTGCTTAGGTATTTCTTTAGCATCAGGAGCTCCTTTTTTTAGCGGGTTAATATCTGGTATTATCGGTGGTGTTGTAATTGGATATTTAAGTGGTTCAAAGCTTAGCGTAAGTGGACCAGCTGCAGGTTTGGCAGCATTGGTTTTGGCAGCTATTACCAATATTGGTGCATTCGATCTTTTTCTTTGTGCGGTGTTAATTGCGGGTATTTTGCAGATACTGATGAGTGTGGCCAGACTGGGTGGCATTGCCAATTACTTTCCTTCGAGTGTTATTAAGGGCATGCTTACAAGTATCGGCATCTTGATTATTGCCAAACAAATTCCACATGCAGTGGGCTACGAAAAAGAAGAAAAAGGGAATCTAACAGAGTTGGTTTCCTTTGGAAGTGAAGACTGGCATAAGCTGTTGGAACCATTGCAGCATATTCAAGTTGGGGTGTTTATTATTTGTATTGTATCTATCCTGATAATGATTGTATGGGAAAAGCCTTTTATAAAAAATAAAGTGAAATTTATACCGGGTGCATTGGTGGCAGTTATTGTAGCAATTTTAATCAATGAAATATTTAAAGCAACGCAAAGCCCGCTTGTAGTGGAAGACAATCACTTAGTACAAATAAAAGCAGCTAAAAGTGCCGGAGAGTTTTTCAGTTTTTTTACGTTGCCTGATTTTAATGGCTTTTTAAATAGCAAAGTAATTGTAACCGGCATTATGATTGCCATTATTGCTACATTGGAAACCTTACTAAGCATTGAAGCCGTAGATAACCTGGATCCTGAAAGAAAGGTAACCAACACAAACAAGGAATTATTGGCACAAGGAATAGGAAATGCTGTTTCTGGTTTAATAGGCGGGTTGCCAATTACCAGTGTAATTGTACGAAGCAGTGCTAATGTAAATGCAGGTGCTAAGTCTAAATTATCTGCTATTTTTCATGGTATTTTATTATTGGTTTGTGTGGTTACTATCCCAAGCCTGCTCAACTACATTCCTTTATCTGCACTGGCTGCTATACTACTTATAACTGGCTATAAGCTTTGTAAAATAGCGGTGTTTTCTCAAATGATAAAAAATGGCAAATACCAGTACATACCTTTTTTCATTACTGTAATTGTTATCATCTGTATTGATTTATTGGGCTTGTATCCCTCACTAAAAGGCGAAGGTTTACTGGTAGGTGTTATTGCCGGATTAATAGCTGCTTTTGGAGCTATCCTGCACGGCAACCTAAAAAATTCCTACTTTTTTCACAAAGACAAACACCAGGAAAATGACATTATTAACATTCATTTGTCAGAAGAAGTTTCTTTTTTAAACAAGGCCGCCATAAGGGAAACGCTCGATCATATACCAGGAAACACCCGGGTTACCATCAATGCTTCCAATACAGATTATATAGATTTTGATGTGTTGGAACTGATAAAAGAATTCAGGGATATAAAGGCACCGCTTAAAAACATTACCTGCAAACTGGAAGGGTTTCAGGAAAAATATCAAATCGAAAACTTATTAAACGTACAGTCAACTCACTAACATAAAAAAACTATAATTATGGACAAGTCATATCAAAAATTAATACAGGGGAATAAACTATATGCTGAAACAAAAATATTTCAGGACCCCGAATATTTTAGTAATTTATCAAAGGGCCAAACGCCCAACTATTTATGGATTGGTTGCAGCGACAGCCGTGTGCCTGCCAACGAAATTACCAGCACCCATAGCGGCGAAATATTTGTGCACCGCAATATTGCCAACCTGGTGGTACATACTGATACCAACTTGTTAAGTGTGCTGGAGTATGCGGTAAAGTATTTAGAAGTAAAGCACATTATTGTTTGCGGCCACTACGGTTGCGGTGGTATTAAAGCCGCAATGACAAACACCTACCACGGTTTTGTAGATAATTGGTTACGGAACATAAAAGACGTGTATCATAAAAATCAAGAAGAACTGCTTGTTATTAAAGATGAAGATGATAGAGCAAACCGCCTCTCTGAATTAAATGTAATTGAGCAGGTTCGCAATCTGGCAAAAACAACCATTGTGCAGGAAGCCTGGAGCAAAAGAAAATTGCATTTGCATGGCTGGGTATATGGGTTAAAAGATGGCCTGGTAAAAGATCTTAGCGTGATACACGATGGGCAGAAAGACATTGACTCTATTTACAGGTTTAATATTAACGGAACCAAAGCAAAAGCAACAGAAGTTAAATCGGCGGTTCCCGTAGTAAAGCTGTCTCAAAACAGGGTTACAATAAAGACGAAACAACGGCGGGTAAAATAAGGCCACTGATAAGTAAGAGAAATTTTATGATGCATTTTTAATGCATCATAAAATTTTCTTTATGCAGGTGATAGTTGTAAATAATTTAAGTAGTTGTACATCACGGTTAATAAATAAATTATTTCTAAGACGGAGATTTTCGAATAGGCAACCCGTACTACATTTCTATCTTTAGCGGCGGAGCACTTAAATATTTAACCCACCACAAACACTGATTACCTGGCCGGTAACATAATTGCTTTGGTTACTGGCTAAAAACAAGGTAACATTTGCAATATCTTCTGTAGTACCAAACCTGCCTAACGGAATACCCGCTTTGTATTTATCTGCACCTTCTCCATCCTTTAAATAACTGGTCATATCTGTTTCAACAAAGCCCGGGGCAATGGCATTGCAACGAATATTCCTGCTGCCTAATTCTTTGGCGATACTTTTTGTAAAACCAATAACACCAGCTTTGCTTGCAGCATAACTGCTTTGCCCGGCATTACCCATTTCTCCAATAATACTGCTCATATTAATAATGCTGCCGCTCTTTGCTTTCATCATCGGGCGAATCACCTGCTTGGTCATATTAAATACGCTCTTTAAATTGGTTTCCATTACATCATCCCATTGCTCAGGCGTCATGCGCAACAATAAATTATCTTTTGAAATGCCAGCATTATTTACACAAATATCTATCTGGCCAAACTCTTTTAACACATCGTTTACAAAGCTTTCGCAGGCAGCATAATTGCCGGCGTTTGTTTGATACGCTTTTGCTTTCACACCCAAAGCAGTTAATCTTTCTTCCAGCGCCTTTGCCCTTTCGCTGCTGCTGTCACTAACATAAGTAAATGCAATTGCAGCACCCTCTTCTGCTAATTTTAAGGCAATGCCCTCGCCGATACCACGGGCTGCTCCTGTTACAATGGCTACTTTTCCTGCTAATAATTTCATGTGTGTATAGTTAAGTTGGCAACAAAAGTAAATGAATCAATCATTTTTACGGCAATCAAATGCAATTTGTAAAATGAATCATTTGGCACCTTACAAAAATATTATTCCTTATCTAACAAACTAAAAATATTTTTACAATACATCAGCACAATTATTTAAAAGATGAATGCAAAAAACCGGACCACCATTATTTTAATACTGGGCTTTCTTTCAGCCATTGCCCCCTTTTCAATTGATATGTATTTGCCCGGCTTTCCGGCAATTGCAATAGACCTGCACACCTCTATCGAAATGGTGTCTTACTCCTTATCCAGTTTTTTTATTGGCGTTTGTATAGGGCAGGTGTTGTGCGGTCCGTTGTTAGACAGGTTCGGCAGGAAAATGCCTTTGTATGCCGGACTGTTATTGTACATCGCAGCAACCATTGGTTGTGTATTTACTAAGTCGGTTGAAGTATTGATTGCATTGCGTTTTTTACAGGCCATAGGCGGTTGTGTAGGAATGGTAGCACCAAGAGCAATCATAAGGGACTTGTTTCATGTAGATGAAAGCGCAAAAATATTTTCGTACATGATCTTAATTTTAGGTGTATCGCCCATTATTGCGCCAACTGCGGGCAGTTATATCATCACTCATTTTGGATGGCACGCTATATTCATTTTACTCACCATTATTTCTGTATTGCTATTTGCTGCGGTAGTTATTTGGTTGCCGGAAAGTAGGCAACCCGACCCCTCCTTTTCCTTAAAACCAAAACCAATCCTGGATAGTTTTTGGATAGTATTAAAACAGCCACAATTTTTTACGTATGCAGTTACAGGCGCCATATCTTCTGCAGGTTTGTTTGCTTACCTCGCCGGCTCACCTTATGTTTTTATGAAACTGTTTGGTACTACAGAACAACAATACGGCGGCATCTTTGCTTTAATTGCTACAGGCCTCATCACCAGCAGCCAGCTTAATAATCTGTGCCTCAAAAAATTCAATAGTCAGCAAATTGTAAAAGCCACCTTAACCATACAAACCATTGCAGGGCTCTTGCTTTTTGCAGGCACGGCTGCCGGATGGCTTAATTTATACACCACCATTGCACTCATATTTTTATACCTCAGCTGCCAGGGTTTTAATTTTCCCAATGCATCCGCTTTATCAATGGCACCTTTTAGCAAACATGCCGGTAGTGCTTCTGCTTTAATGGGAGCCATACAAATGGGTTTCGGAGCTTTGTCTTCTGCTGTTGTAGGGTTATTCAACCCTCATTCTGCAATGCCTATGACGGGTGTAATGGCAGCCTGTGTTTTACTCTCCTGGATCATCTTATTTTTTAGGGAAAAGAAAATAACCGTTAATGCCAGTGCCGAAGATGTGGAGGTACAAACACTTGATATGATTGAAAAGTATTAAGGAAAAAGAAATTATTGTCCCACGTTAAGGCGCAGTGTTGTAGTACATTTTGGGGGTCGTATTTTTCATTTATAGCTACATGAAACTGTATTGAACCAGAGAAGTTATTGAAAATATATTGCAGCAAATTAAAAGGTGATATGCGGCTTTTGTGCAGCAGGTAATATCCGCTTTTTGATGACAGCCAAAGGCAAAGGTTGCAATAGTTTTGGAGGGTCTATATTTTCATCAATGTCATCAAAATAAGTAACGGCTTTTAAAGCAATTAAAGAGTTTGAATAGCTGTATTTTTTTACAAAAAAAGCGATTAGCTGGTCCATCGTAAAGTATTGCAATAAAAAATAAATATCTATAAAATCCTTCAACCTTTTACCGCTTTGTATAATGGCATGAAGTTTCATCGCAGCAATATCTTCCTTGCCTAAATAAGTAATACCTTCCTCGGTAATAGGCGCATTAATCAAAGGATAATCATGTTTTATAAAATCGGTTTTTACATTATCAAGTAAAGTGATGATTGTATTTTTTCTTCTGAATACTTCTTCTGTTTTATAATTTTTTTGCAATACTTCAATTATTGCATTGTCATCAAAATCGGATTGAGTAAATAAGTCTATATCAATAGAATTTCTATGGTTTAATTGCAATGCAAGGGAAGTGCCACCCACTTAATAAAAACCGGTTAACTCTGGCAAACTCTGCAGTTGCTGAATTAATTGAAAAGTGTGGGGTGAAATAATAAACGGAGATTTATACAGCATTTAAAAACTCAGATGTTAAAAAAAATTTGGAAAATATTTTGTCACGTTCATCTAACTGTCTACTCTATTCTATCGTATCTAATATTTGTTGTGAAGAATAATAGCTTACCATATTTCTCCATTCGTCTAAATTGCCCAATTGCAATACTCTTTCAATTACAATTTTATATGATTTCTCATAATTGAATGTAGTTAAATCGTACTCCCAAAGCAGGGCTGGATTAATAATATGAGGCTGCTGTTTTTCCATTATTTTATCATCTAAAGTTACGCTTAATTCGCTAAAAATACGTTTGAAAAAATGCTCATTACTAAAAAAATATTGTTGAGCAGATTGGCTGGTATCAATTTTCACACCTCATTTTTATTTTTTCACCATACTTCCATTTATCAGCTTTACAATAAATAAATTCACTTCAACGCCTCTTCGGTAAATAAATTTAAAATGGTAATAAAAATTTACACCCATTGATGATTATCTTTAAACACAATTAATATTTTGATGACAGAAAAACCAGCAACAGAAATTACCGATTCATCGTCTCATCTTAAAAGAATACTTGGCCCTTTAATGCTTTGGGGACTTGGTGTTGGGTATGTAATTTCAGGAATGTATTTTGGCTGGAACCTTGGCCTTCCTGTAGGCGGTACATTGGGGCTTGCCATCGCCACATTCTTTATCATCATCATGTACATTACATTTACTTTTTCTTATACGGAATTGGCTTGCGCTATTCCAAAAGCCGGAGGCGTTTTTGATTATGCCACCAGAGCCATGGGAAAAGATATCGGCTTCATTGCAGGCATGTCACAGATTATAGAATTTGTGTTTGCTCCTCCGGCCATAGCTGCTGCTATTGGTGCTTACTTTCATATTTTTTTGCCACAATTTTCTGTTATCTCAATTGCCATTGTGGCGTATATAATTTTTACCGGGTTAAATATGTATGGCGTAAAAGCAGCGGCCACCTTCGAACTGATCATTACAGCCTTCGCAGTATTTGAACTGGTTTTATTTAGTGGTGTTACGCTGCCACATTTTCATTGGTCAAACCTTACACAAAATGCTTTCCCAAATGGATGGAAAGGCGTATGGGCTGCCATACCTTTCGCCGTATGGTTTTTTCTTGGTTTAGAAGGTGTGGCCAATGTAGCAGAAGAAACAATCAACCCTCAAAAAAATGTACTCAAAGGTTTTGGTTCTGCCCTGATCACATTGATCATTTTATGTGCCCTGGTATTCATCTCTTCTGTAGGAGTGGGAGGCTGGGAAAAAGTAGTATTTCCAACACCGGGTGCAGAAGCGTCAGATTCTCCACTGCCGATGGCACTATCGCAAATAACAGGCACCAGCGGTTGGTTATATCATCTGTTAATTACTATTGGCTTAATGGGGCTCGTAGCTTCTTTCCATGGATTAATACTGGCGGCAAGCCGTGCCACTTACGAGTTTGGTAAAACCGGTTGTATCCCTGTCATCTTTGGTAAAATTCATCCAACATTTAAAACACCCGTCAACGCATTGTTGTTGAACATGACTATTGGCATCATCGCTTTGTTCACAGGCAAAACGGGTGATATTATTACCATTGCTGTATTTGGTGCCATCGCATTGTACATCTTTGCCATGATCGCTGTATTAAAATTAAGAAAAACAGAACCGGATCTTGCAAGGCCGTTTCGGGTACCCATGTTTCCTTATTTTCCAATCATAGCGTTGGTGATTGCAATAATTTCTATGATAGCAATGATCACATTAAACCTGAAATTAGCACTGATCTTTTTTGCTATACTTGTACTTGCTTATATTTGGTTTCATTTTATTGTAAAACAAAAAACAGATGTCGAATCAACCATTATCAAAGGATAAAGTGCTGCAATTACTAGCAGAACAAAACACGGAAAAAGTAAAATTAGCTGTTACCGATATCGATGGAATTCTGCGTGGCAAAATGATCAGCTATGAAAAATTTGTTTCCATTGTTGAAAAAGGCTTTGGTTTTTGCAATGTGGTATTTGGTTGGGATGCCGGTGATGTTGCCTACGATAATAGCCAGTACACGGGCTGGCATTCGGGCTATCCCGATGCAACGGCAGCAATTGATTTAAATACTTTCCGACAAATACCATGGGATAATGATACGCCATTTTTCCTGGCAGATTTTAAAGATAGCAAAGGAAATGATTTGGCTATTTGTCCCCGCAGTTTATTAAAAAAAATTATTAAGCAGGCTGGTGATAAAGGCTACACGCCTTATTTTTCGCAGGAGTTTGAATGGTTTAATTTAATAGACAATACAGAAGAATTGTATGCAGGAAAATTTCGGGATACAAAACCGATGACGCAGGGCATGTTTGGATATTCTTTACAAAGAGCAGCAGAAAAGAATGATTATTTTAATGACTTATTTACACTGCTGAAAAAGTTTGGTGTACCTATTGAAGGTTTGCATACAGAAACCGGCCCCGGTGTATACGAAGCTGCCATCACTTATTCAGAAATATTAGAAGCGGCAGACAGGGCCGTGCTTTTTAAAAGTGGTACCAAACAAATTGCTCATAACCATGGTGTGATTGCTACTTTTATGGCTAAGTTCAACGAAAATTTACCGGGCTGTAGTGGCCATGTTCACCAGAGCTTATGGAGTGCAGTAAAAAAGCAAAACCTTTTTTACGATAAAAATAAAGCAACAGGAATCAGCTCGTTAATGGAAAGTTATATGGCTGGTCAACTGGCTTGTCTGCCTTATATACTGCCTATGTTTGCACCAACAGTTAATAGTTATAAAAGATTGGTAGAAGGAGCCTGGGCACCAACAACTTTAACCTGGGCAATTGACAACCGCACAACTGCATTGCGGGCATTGCCCAGCAGCAGCAGTTCAACAAGATTGGAAACCAGGGTAGTTGGTAGCGACAGCAATCCTTACCTGGCAATGGCAGCCTGCCTTGCTGCAGGTTTATATGGCATTAATAATAAACTGAAATTGAAAACATCCGCAACAGTGGGTAATGGTTATGCAGATAAAAGGAATGGAACCTTGCCTAAAAATTTGTGGGATGCTACACAGGCAATGAAAACTTCGCCCATTGCAAAAGAACTATTTGGAGCAGCATTTGTTGAACATTTTACTGCAACAAGAGAATGGGAATGGCGGCAGTTTTCAAAAGTGGTAACGGACTGGGAATTGAAAAGATACCTTGAAATAATTTAAAGAAAAGTGTTGCTTTTAACACGTTGAGACGCTTTTGTTGACCGAACAAATACAGCAGCAATGTGAATCTTCATTGGCAGCCAGTCCCGATCTTTTATCGGGATCGCACTCTTTTACTTTTTCAGCTATTTGGTACACTTTCAAAATTTGGAGTGCAAATAAAAACAGGGAATAAAACGATCATAAAAAATAAGAGTTGATCCACTAAATTCGCATCATCCGTATTTCATAAAAAATAAAAACTATGACAGATTTTAATACCATCAGACAATTTAGTTTTCCAACAATTATTCGCTTTGGTGCCGGTGCAGTAAAAGAATTGCCTGCTCATTTATTGGCAAATGGTTTAAGCAGGCCATTATTGGTTACCGATCCCATGGTGAGTGGCTTGGATTTTTTTAAAGCAATAAAAGAAAGTCTTACTGCAAAATCAATCTCGGTAGAAGTGTTTTCAGACATTCACAAAAACCCCGTAAAGAGCGATGTGTTAAAAGGCGGCGATGTTTACAAAGCAACCAATAGAGATTGCATTATTGGTATCGGCGGTGGTGCAGCAATGGATGTGGCAAGGGCAATTGTGTTGCGAATTAATCATCACCGAGATTTATTTGAGTACGATGATTTAATTGGTGGCGATCAATATGTAACAGAAGCTGTACCTTATTTTATTACCGTACCAACTACAAGTGGCACAGGAAGTGAAGTAGGAAGAAGCGCCATTATTTCGGAAGATGATACACACCGGAAAAGAATTTTATTTGCGCCTAAGCTTATGGCGAAAATTGTTTTTGCCGATCCGTTGCTAACAATGGAACTACCTTCTTTCATTACCGCAGCAACCGGCATGGATGCATTAACGCACAACATGGAAGCTTACATTGCAAAAAACTTTCACCCAATGGCGGCGGGTATTGCCCTGGAAGGAATTTCTCTAATAAATGAATCAATTGTTAACGCTGTAAATAAACCAGATCTGGCATCAAGAAGTAAGATGATGATTGCTTCATTAATGGGCGCCGTTGCTTTTCAAAAAGGACTTGGCGTAGTACATTCTCTTGCCCATCCTTTATCTTCTTTGTTAGATACGCACCATGGTTTGGCCAATGCGGTAAACCTGCCATATGGTATGCGTTTTAATGCACCGGGCTTGGAGACTGAATTTAAACGAATGGCACTTACAATGGAGTTGAGCGAAACAACGGGGGAAGCAGTAATAAACCATTTGTTTGAATTAAATAAACAACTTGGGTTACCAACAAGGCTCAGAGATATTGGTGTTAAAGAAGAACATATTGAAACGTTGAGCGACCTTGCATTGGCAGATTTTTGTCATCCAAATAATCCGAAGCCCGTAACAAGAAATGATTTTAAACAATTGTATACAGAAGCGTTGTAATGAATGAACCTATCATTAAAATTGGTGTAACCTATACCGGAACAGACGAAAAGCACAGCAACTATGTGCGTTGGCTAAAGGGCAATGAGCTTATAGAAATTACTACTTTGTCGCCTCTTGATACAGATCTTGAAAACATCAAAAATTTTGATGGTATTGTGTTATCCGGCGGGGTTGATATGCATCCTAAATTTTATAATAGCACCATTATCCACTATCCCAATGCACCCCAATCTTTTGAGGAAGAAAGAGATGTATTTGAAATGGCGGTTTTCGAAAAATGCCAGCAAAATAATATTCCTTTACTTGCAGTTTGCAGAGGCATGCAATTAGTAAATTGTGTATTGGGAGGAAATTTAACGCAAGACATTGGCTCCGAAGCAAACGGCATTCACAAGTTTGAGCAGCAGGATAAAGCGCATGGAATAAATATTGTGCCTGCAACGTTGTTGAACGAAATAACAGGCGTTGACAGAACCATCACCAACAGTGCCCATCACCAATGCATCAATAATTTGGGTAAAGGATTATTAGTTAATTGTAAATCAGATGATGGAATAATAGAAGGAGTGGAATGGGCAGATAAAAATAACAAGCCCTTCTTTTTAGGCTTTCAATGGCATCCCGAAAGGATGTACAAATTTCATTTAAGCGAATTGCCATCAACAAAAAATATCAGGGACAGGTTTATATCAGAGATAAAAAAATCAATAAATAATCCAACATGAAAATAATTAACCCGGCAACAGAAACAATCATTACTGAAGTTGCAGAAGATACTGTAGAAACAATAAAGGCAAAATTTGAACTGCTTAAAAAAGGACAGCTGGCCTGGGCAAAAGTTAGCGTAGCAGAAAGAGTGGCAGTGATCCAAAAATTTCATGATCTGCTGGAAGAAAATAAAGACGAACTGGCCAACACACTTACCAGTGAAATGGGAAAGCCATTGCAACAATCTTATAATGAAGTGAATGGTGCCCGTGCCCGTATCAAATTCTTTATAGACAATTCAGAAAAATACCTGGCAGAAGAATGGATCACCACAGAAGGTGCTACCAAAGAAAAAATTGTGTACGAACCTTTAGGAGTAATCGCAAATATCTCTGCCTGGAACTATCCTTTTTTAGTGGGCGTAAATGTTTTTATTCCTGCATTAATTGGCGGCAATACTGTTTTTTATAAACCTTCAGAATATGCTACACTAACCGGGTTACATATTGAAGCGCTGTTGTACAAGGCCGGTGTTCCTGAAAATTGTTTTCAAACAGCCATCGGCAGAGGGCAGGTAGGAGAAGAGTTATTGCTATTACCGCTAAACGGTTATTTTTTTACCGGCAGTTACCGTACCGGAAAATACATTGCTGAAAAAGTGGCGGGCAAAATGGTGCCCTGTCAACTGGAGTTGGGAGGTAAAGACCCATTGTATGTGATGGATGATGTGGAAAATATTGAGAAGACAGCAGGCGATGCATTGGAAGGTGTTGTGTATAACAGCGGCCAAAGCTGTTGTGCTGTTGAAAGAATTTATGTGCAGGAAAATGTGTACGATGCTTTTGTAAAAGCTTATGTTGAACAATGTAAAAAATTAACTATCGGAAATCCGCTTGATAAAAGTACAGATATTGGTCCGCTGAGCAGAAAAGAGCAACAGGCATTTTTATCTAATCAGGTTGATGACGCCATAAATCTTGGAGCAACCGTTATGAGTGGTGGAAAAATTCCATCCGGCAAAGGCTATTATTTTGAGCCAACAGTTTTGATCAATGTAAACCATGCCATGAAAGTGATGACCGAAGAATCTTTTGGGCCGGTGGTTGGAATACAGAAAGTAAAGGACGATGCAGAAGCAATACAATTAATGCAGGACACTACTTATGGCCTTACAGCATCCGTATATTCAAAAAACTTTGACCGGGCAGAGGCAGTAATGAACGAAATGCAAACCGGTACTGTTTACTGGAATTGCTGCGATAGAGTGAGTGCTAATTTACCCTGGTCAGGCAGAAAGCAATCCGGCTTTGGAGCTACTTTATCATACCAGGGTATTAGGGCATTTGTACAACCAAAGGCTTATCATATCAGGGGATAATTTTTGCCCTAAAAGGTGTTTGGTGTTTACTAATAAATTTAATTTCTTTTCTTATTTATTTACAACAAGGCACTCTTTGTGAGTGAACACTTTTAATGGCTAAATTGTTAAAATTGTGAGTTTGCTCAGCAGTTTATTACTACAAAGAAGAAATTGCTTAACTTTAAAATAATTAAAATCTAATAATAATGCCTGTTTATACACTTCAAATAAATGGCAAACCCCAAACTGCAGATGTTGATGCAGATACGCCATTGTTATGGGTTCTAAGGGATCACATGGGTTTGGTAGGTGCCAAGTTTGGCTGTGGTATTGCGCAATGCGGTGCTTGTACTGTTCACATGAATGGAACTGCGGTCAGGTCTTGTTCCCTGCCAGTTTCAGCAATTAAAACCGCTGCTATCACTACCATTGAAGGGCTTTCAGTAAATGGCAATCATCCCCTGCAATTAGCATGGATTGAAGTTGATGTACCACAATGTGGTTACTGTCAGGCTGGTCAGATTATGACAGCTGCAGCATTTTTAAAAAGAAAACCTCATCCCACAGATACAGAAATTGAAGACGCTATGCAAGGTAATATTTGCCGTTGTTGCGCCTATCACCGCATTAAAGAAGCCGTAAAATTAGCCAGCACTAAAATTTGATTTGTATGCAAAAGTCATCATCTACTACCAGAAGAGATTTTTTAAAAGTAACTACCCTTGCAGGAGGAGGCTTGCTACTTGGTTTTAGCTGGTTTAGTGCAGCATCAGAAACGCCTGCATTAATTAATAAAATTCCTTTTGCTGGAAGCCTTAATTTTAATAGTTATCTCTCCATTGCAGCGGATGGTACAATTACAATATTATCTCCCAATCCTGAGTTAGGTCAAAATATAATGACTTCCTTCCCCATGATTGTAGCAGAAGAACTGGATGCCGACTGGACAAAAATAAAAGTGTTACAAGCACCACTTGATACCAAAAACTTTGATCGCCAACTTACTGGAGGCAGTGGTGCTATACCTCATTCCTGGAAAAAATTAAGAACTGCCGGCGCTACCGCAAGGTATATGCTGATACAGGCAGCAGCCTTGCAATGGGCGGTACCTATAGAAGAATGTACTGCAAGTAACGGGTTTGTTATTCATTCAAAATCGGGTAAAAAACTGGGCTTTGGCGAACTGGCTGAGCAAGCATCTAAATTGTCTGTTCCAAAAGAGGTAAAGCTAAAAGACCGAAAGGATTTTAAGATCATCGGCACAGCCGTAAACAATGTAGCCAATAAAGATATTGTAACCGGCAAGCCACTATTTGGTTTGGATTTTTACAGAGAAGGAATGTTATTTGCCGTAATTCAACGACCGCAGGCTTTCGGTACCAAAATAAAATCGGTTGATAGTGTTGCAGCCAAAGCAATAG
>NZ_JACMOO010000196.1 GCF_014377975.1 Ferruginibacter sp. | reverse complement strand
TAGAAAATTTAAAATCTTATTTAAAAAAATTCTTTCAGGTATTAAAAATATCAGCTTGTTAAAAAGAGTAATTAATCTTTACGCTAAGTCTTTTAAATTTATTATTATAATCCGAATAATCTATATGCACATTAGCCGGTAATGGAATAATACTAGTGGGAAACGTTTCGTGCTGTTCTTTGAAGGAATATCCGGCACTAAAGGCAAAAGCCGTTTTATTTTTTAAAATAAACTTATATCCAAGCCCTGCTTCATAATATAAGCCACTGGTAGCCTCATAATTATTACCCCAATAATAATTTCTTTCATTATCCCGTAGCCAGCTAACATTATATCCTGCATCAGCAAATACAAAGGGAGTCTTGTTGCCCCTTTTAAAGTCTCTTTTTACATCAACAAACAACGGAATACTTCTTTTAGATCCGTAATAATCAATCCCAACGCCAAGCCCATAAAACCAGGCATTTTGTTGAATGCCGTTTACCAATTGTATCTGGCCAAAAGTTTTACTGGCATCTCCTTCCAAAATACCCAATTGAATAATAGAGGTAAATTTACTACAAGAGTTATTTTTCTTTTTTGTTTGTGCAGTAACCAGTAAAAAAGAAAGACTCAAAATTATTGATGCTGAAATATATTTTTTCATGGGTTTATCTTATTGAAGTATTGATATTTTACTAAGCAGTTTAATATCCTTATTATCTACATAATTAAATTGGTACAAGCCGTCAGCAGCTACTACAATAGCCAATCCATTCCAGGCAATTACATCAAATGTTTCTATATCCTTAAATTGTTTTACAAGTTTTAGATTGGTAATATCTGATGCGTCAAATATTTTCAGCCCGTCTTTACCATCACAAATAAACAAGAGTTTACCATCTTTGGAAAGCCCATGCGGATTGGTCATATCAAATTTCTTCAATAAAACGGGGGAAGATAAATTGGAGATATCGACAATTTCAAGTTCATTTATAAAGCCTGCGCATTGGGAACCGTTGCGCAATGTTATGAATGCATAATTGCTATCTGCAATTACAGGATCGCAAACCCTGGCATGGGTAAACTGGCCTTCCTGGGCAGGCTGGTATGGGTTGGTTGTATTAAAAATAAACATGCCTGTATTTGAGCCAATAAATAATTTATCCTTGAAGGGATAAATGGTTTCAATACCCCAATTGAGAGCTATGGTATTTGTCACTTTCGGGTCATTCACTTCTGCAATATTGATTACCTTCAATTCAGCATCTCCTACGGTGTATAAATAATTATTCATTAATGCAAACCTTGCCATTGAACCAGCAATCCCTGATGGCGAACCGCCGATAAAACCAGCATTAGATGCAGCACTTGAATAAAAAAGCTGATTATCGGTCACTTGGTAAATACCGCCTCTATTGTAACCGATCCAGCCGTTTTGAGAACAGTCGGCTGTTATAGTAGTATCGTGGCGTGTCCAATCATAAATTATTTTTAAACTGTCGGAATTAAAACCATAATACCGGCGGTGCGGAAAAACATTGTCAATTATTTTTTTCTTTACCACGTTGAGGGGGTTGCTGATATCCAGTGTTACGAGGTCGGAGTATAAATCTGCATACAAGGTATTTCCTTTAACAGCAATATCAATATTGCCCGGTATGTCAATAAAACCAGCATTGACAGGTGCAGCGGGATTACTATTGTTAATGATGTGAATTCCCTTATTTACTTCATTTAAAAAAATGTATTTGCCAATTACGAATAATTTGCCCGGCACTTTTATAGCCCTAGCCGTACTGGTTTTTATATTGTCTCTTACTTCGGCGGTGGTTTTATAAAGTGGCTCAAACCAGGTGTAAGAATAGGTATGTGTGCAGGAGTCTTTAACGCAACCGTTAAAACAACTTATAATAATTATACACATGAAATAGCAAAGCAATTTTTTCATACTGTTTATATTTTGGTGGTGAACTATCAGTCTGACAAATTAATCAGCAAGAGGGTTGCACTTACAAAAAATAACGTTGCTATTTTTTACCAAATATTTTTTTAACCTGTATTCCAAAATAACTGTAGTTGCTGCTTTGATAAAGCCCGGTAGCAGCCATCCTGTTTAAGCTGAAATGTATATCCGGACCTACCAGAAAAGCATTTTTGGAATTGCCGGATAAGGAGAACAACAACCCTGCAGAAATACCAATCTGGGTTTTATTAAACAGTGAGTTATTGCTATAGTATTTTGTTGATGCTGTATCAAACTGAAGTGCGTTTGTTGCTATTAACTGAGCAATTGAAATCCCTGTATTTAAATAAAGAGGATGTTTGTTTTGCTTCCCTAATTTTATATTTAAAGCCAACGGTATTTCTAAAAAATGAAAATGATTTTTGTACCGGGTGCTGCTTCCGGTTCTGTAAAAAAAATCACTTTGTGATAAATAACTACTGTTGTTGTTTGCAATAATTGCACTATCTACCTTGCTTCCTATCATCATAACTGAATTGTACATTTTATAATTTAACCCGATACTAAAAGCTATTTTAGGTGAAATGTTTTTTTGTACAAATATGCCCAAAACTAGTCCCACTGCCGGCTTTATGGCAGAATGGCTATTATAAAAACGATTGTTTGCACAGGTTGTACAACTTGGCACCTGGCCTGCTGACGTATATGCAACGGAGGCATTGCCATTACCCGAACCTACAATTCCCAGATAACTATTTTGAGTTGAGGATGCTCCTACCGAAAAATTAATACCAATTTTCCATTGGTATTTTTGTTGTAGGGGGGTTACTTTTTTAATGGGTAAAATTTCTACAGAATAATTCTTTGCCTGGATAGCCAGGAGATTATTTGCTTTGATTTCTACACCAATTTTAATGTACGGATTTAAAAACGGGCCAACAATTTTC
>NZ_JACMOO010000195.1 GCF_014377975.1 Ferruginibacter sp. | reverse complement strand
CATTCAACCAAGACAATTTCGCCAGGGTAACTCTGCCAGGAAAATTCAATTACCAATTAAATGTATTGTCGTTGCTTATTCCGCTTCATGAGAAGTGACTAAGCAATAATTCCCTTCACTACCTGTCCAGCCACATCTGTCAGCCTGTATCTTCTGCCGAGATGTTTAAAGGTGAGTTTCTCATGATCTATGCCCATTAAATGCAAAACGGTTGCATGAAAGTCGTTTACATGAACCGGATTTTGTGTGATATTATAGCCAAACTCATCCGTTTCACCATACACACCCGGCTTTACACCACCACCAGCCATCCAGATGGTAAAGCATCTTGGGTGATGATCGCGGCCATAATTGGTTTTCTCCAGCTTGCCCTGGCAATAATTGGTTCTGCCAAACTCTCCCCCCCATATAACAAGCGTTTCATCAAGTAGTCCCCGTTGTTTTAAATCGGTGATCAGTGCCGCAGAAGACTGATCGGTATCCATACACTGGCCCTTAATTTCGGTGGGTAAGCTGCCATGACTATCCCAGCCCTGGTGATACAGTTGAACAAAACGAACGCCATTCTCCGATAATTTTCTTGCCAGCAAACAGTTGGCAGCATATGTGCCGGGTATCAGGCAATCAGGACCATATAATTTTACAATATCTTCCGGCTCTTTGCTCAGGTCGGTAATTTCTGGTACAGCCGTTTGCATCCGGTAGGCCATTTCGTATTGCTGCACTTTTGCATTAATCTCCGGATCGCCCGATTCCTGGAAAGTTTGCGCATTCAGTTCCTCCAGTTTATCAAGCATCTTACGACGATCAGATTTATTAATACCCTCCGGATTATTGAGGTATAACACCGGGTTATCGCCGCTGCTAAACTGCACGCCCTGGTGAATGGAATCTAAAAATCCGTTGCTCCATAATTTTGAATAAACACCCTGCCCGTTGCCCTTTCCTTTGGATAACAATACACAAAAAGCAGGAAGGTTTTTATTTTCACTGCCGAGACCATAACTAAGCCAGGAACCCATACTGGGGCGGTTGCCCACCTGCGCACCTGTTTGAAAAAATGTAAGTGCAGGGTCGTGATTGATGGCTTCTGTATGCATACTTTTAATAAAGCATAAATCGTCTACTACTTTAGAAGTGTATGGCAACAATTCGCTGATCCATGCTTTGGCCTCTCCGTACTGATTGAACTTGAAAGCCGTACCTGCCAAAGGAAATTTTTTCTGATCGGCTGTCATTCCGGTAAGGCGTTGTCCCATCCGGATAGATGCCGGTAAATCCTGGCCAAACATATCTATCAGCTTAGGTTTGTAATCAAACAAATCCAGTTGCGACGGTGCCCCGTTTTGAAAAAGATAGATGATTCTTTTGGCCTTGGGTGCAAACTGTGGCAGCCCGGCAAGCAACATTTCTTCATCGCTTTTTGCCCCAAATAAATCCGGTATCAGCAGCGAGCCCAATGCCACACTTCCAAGGCCAAGGCTTAGTTTAGAAAGGAACTTACGACGGTTAATGCCCAGCCCATGTTCCAGAATTTGTTTTTGCATACTTAAGTTTTTATAATAGCCTCCTCCATATTGTACATCATACTGATCGTCTTCATCAATGCAGCAGTGGTATTTGCATCCACTTTTTTATCTCCCGGGTATTCGCCAACGTTTAAAGTTTCAGTAGCATCCAATTGCTTTTGCTGAAATTGTTTTAACTGATCGTCAAAATAAGATTTCAGGATATTGATTTCTTTTGTATTGGCAGACCGGCAAATAATACGATGAAAAGCTTTTTTAATTTTTTCATCAGTGGCAGTTTTTTCTTCCATCAGTGCTTCCGCAAACACCCGCGATGCTTCCAATACCGTTGGATCATTCATCATCATCAATGCCTGTAAGGGTGTGTTGGTTTGCGTGCGCTTTACTTCACACTGATCCCTGTTACTGGCATCAAATAATATCATACTTGGTGGCGGCACAGTTAACTTTATAAAGGTGTACATCCCCCGCCTGTAAAGCGCTTCGCCCTTATCCTGTTTATAAGTAGCAAGTTCTCCCCTGCCTGAGCTTGCCATTTCCCAAAGACCCTTTGTTTGGTATGGTTTAACGCTTGGGCCGCCGATTGTATTTACCAGCAAACCACTGCTGGCTAAAATAATATCTCTTACAAATTCTGCTTTTACCTTCATGCGTGGTGCCCTTGTAAGCCAAATATTTTCAGGATCTTTTTTATAATTTTCGTCTTTTACTTTACCCGATTGTCGGTAGGTTGCAGATGTAACAATCTGTTTCATCAGCCGCTTCACGTTCCAGCCATGCTCCATAAAATCTACCGCTAACCAGTCGATTAATTCAGGATGCGTAGGCAACTCGCCCTGCATACCAAAATCGCCCGAAGTTTTTACCAGTCCCCTGCCGAAAATTTCCTGCCAGATGTGGTTTACAAAAACCCTGGCTGTTAGTGGATTATTATTGTTCACCGTCCACGCAGCAAGGCCCAGCCTGTTGCGTGGTAAAGTAGTAGTATCAAAAGGCATCACAGCCTTTATTGTTGAGGGCAATACTTCTGTAGTGGGCTGATCATACACACCCCGGTTAAGGACAAATGTTTTTCGCATGGTATCTCTTTCCCCCATTACAGACACCATCATGCTTCCTGTATCCCTTTTATTGATAAAGGTTAACATGCTTCTTGCTTCGGAATCGCTGATGGTAAGAATGGGATGCTTTGCGCCTTTCGACTGGCTTACGTCGCCTTCATACCCTACCTCTGTAGTATTATTAAAAAATGCGAACAATTGGTAATATTCTTTTTGAGAAATAGGATCGTATTTGTGATCGTGGCATTGGGCACACTCTGCCGTTAATCCTAAAATACCTTTGCTATAGGTTTTCGTTTTATCAAGTATATAACTGATGCGGTATTCTTCCGGCACCACGCCGCCTTCTTCCGTGTATTTATGGTTGCGAAAAAAAGCAGTGGCTAAAACCTGTTCCTTGGTGGCATTGGGAAGCATATCTCCCGCAATTTGCCAGGTAAGAAAAGTGTTGTAAGGAATGTTTTTATTAAAGGCATGAATCACCCAATCGCGCCATGCCCATTGTGTTCTCACATTATCATCCTGGTAACCATAGCTGTCTGCGTAGCGTGCTATATCCAGCCATTGCACGGCCATCTTTTCCCCGTAAGCAGGCCTGCTCAATAATGTATCCACGGCGGTTTCATAAGTGTTGACATTTTTATTGGCCATGAAATCATCCATCATTTTTTCTGTAGGAGGCAGACCGGTTAAATCAAGGGAAAGCCTCTTCAATAATCTTTCTTTATCCGTTTCTTCATTCATGGTAAGGCCAGCCTGTTCCTGTTTGGCAATTACAAAATAGTCAATCTCATTTTTTGCCAGACCCTTTTCTTTTATTACAGGCAAGGGTGCTTTTACCGGCTTTACAAATGCCCAGTGAGGTTCATACTTTGCTCCCTGGATAATCCATTTTTTAAACAATGCTATTTCATGAGCCGATAAAACCCCGAGGTGCGAGGAGGGTGTCGGCATCTGGTATCCAGTATCAACAGACGATATCCGTTTGTACAGTTCCGACTCTTCCGGTTTAAAGGGTACCAATGCAAATGCTCCTATAGTTTCTTTTAAAGGCGCAAAGGCAGAGTCAGGAATATCAAGTCTTAAACCGGCTTCTCTTTTATTTACATCAGGGCCATGGCATTTAAAACATTTGTCAGATAAAACAGGCCGTATGTGAAAATTGTAGCTCACTTTATCAGGCATGGCCATCGCAGTAGTGACACTGTTATTCATGCAGGCAAGCCAGCTGGTAACTGTTACCAGCAATAAAGCAACAACCAGAATCATTTTTGACTTCATATAATTTTTTTTAGTCTTCGCCCTGAAGGACGGAGCAATTCATAAAGCTCTGAACGGCCAGGCAATTCACAACAACTCAATCCGGCTTTCTCAAATTAACTTCACTATTTTAAAATTCATTACTGCACAACAAAGTAGTTACTTAGTGTATCCCCAACCTCCAATTTAGTTCTTTCCATTTTTACAATTGTATTCAAACGTTTGCGTTAATTTTTATTTTTCTTCTGATAGCACCTTATGTAATCGATGATAAATTGCTGTGGTAAAACGGCATCATCAATCGGGCCGGGCCATTCGGCGCCCATAGCCAGGTTGATCAATAAATAGTATGGCTTTCTGAAGGGATTATTAATTCCTTTTCCTGCTGAGTCAAT
>NZ_JACMOO010000194.1 GCF_014377975.1 Ferruginibacter sp. | reverse complement strand
CCACAAGCTATCGGTAACGCTTTTTACCGAATCGTTTACAAACTCAGCCTGTATGTAATATGGCTTAATACTTACACCGCGTGGTAATATTTTACGCAACTCGCCTACTTTGCTTTCCATCTCTTTAGAAAGATCTACAAGATTACTATTGGGTTGTTTTACTATGGCCACCAACAATCCATCACGGCCATTTGCATTTATGCGGGTATATTCAATGCCTTCTTTTATCTGTATTTCTGCAATGTCTTTCAATTGCAAAATCCGTTTGCTGTTGTTTGAAATAACCAGGTTTTTTAAGTCCTCTACTGAATGCAAAGTGGCATCGGTAACGGATAGGTACAACATTTTATAATCTGCTAAAAATCCATTTGACTGTATAAAATTTGTTTGATTAAGTGCTGTTGAAAGTGCGTCTGGTGTAATACCCAGCGAACTCATTTTTTGAGTATTTAACGTAACCCAAAACTCTTTTTGTTTACCCCCAATAATGCGTACTTCAGCCACGCCCTGCACTTGCGATAAAAACGGCTTAATGGTAAACACGGCCAATTGCTTCATATCTATTGGTGTTCGGCTTTGGCTGTTTGTTTCCAGCGTATATCCAATTACCGGAAGTATTGAAGGGTTCATTTTCTCCACCGTTATTTGCACACCGGGTGGCAGGTCGTTACGTATCTCGCCTATTTTTGACTCTATTTGCTGCTGGCTGAGATCCACATTTGCGTCCCAACTCATGTAAGCCGAAATTTCGCAACTGCCCCTGCTGGTAGTGCTGCGAATATTAACAAGGTTAGGTATTTTTTTTATGGCATTTTCGAGCGGTTTTGTTACCGTTACCATCATCTTATCTACCGGCTGCAAACCCGCATCTGCAATAATTTTAATTTTAGGAAAAGTAATTTCAGGAAATAAAGAGGTATGCAGCTTACTAAAAGCAAACACGCCACCGGCCATAATTAAAACAACCAGTACAGCCAGCGGGTTTTTATATGAAACAAAAAAGTTCTTCATTTATTAAAAGTCAAAAGGAAAAAGTAAAAAAGTGATATCTAATATTAATCATTGGGAATTCCTAATTCCCTATCCATAATTCATAATTATTAATTCCTAATTTATAATTCAATATTCAATCTCACTCTTTACCGGTCATTACTTTTACCCTGGCTGTATCGGGCAACCCATAGTTGCCGGTTAATACAATTTTATCTGCCTTGCTAAAGCGGGGGCTTACTACTTCAATCCTGTCGCTGGTTTCCATGCCCTTTACTACATCCACTTTAACGGCTGTTGTTGAGTCAATCATTTTCATTACCCAAAAACTGGTTTGTGATTCATCAGCCAATATTGCCTCCCGGGGAAGTGATATTACATTGTTGTGTGCATTTTTAATGATACGCACTTTGGCAATTAAATTAGTTGGCAGGTTTGATGGTGCATTTACTTTTATCAATACCGCCTGTGTTTGCGAAACAGAATCAACCCTGGGTAATATGTTGGCTACACGCCCCTGCAGGTGCGTTTTATCAGGTAACTCCACATCAATATTTTTATTGGCTGCAAGTGCGGACCGTAACTCGTAAGGAAGATTTAATAGAAAGCCAAAGCTGTTTGCATTGCTTAACACAGCCAGTTGCTCGCCATCCTGCACATAGTCGCCGGGCTGGTGATTGACCTCGGTTATATAACCTGACTGATATACATTGATGCGGATAAGGCCCGAAAATTTGAAGCTCGGATCAAGGTCGTTAATGGTGTTGCCCAACGCTTTGGACTCTTTTGTTTGCAGTACAAAAACCTGCTTGCCTGCATGTACAAATTCTCCCGGTTTTACATTGGCCGACTTAATAAAACCATTTGCAGTTGCCTTTATAAAACTGCTCTGCAAAAAAGAAGATATAGCAGTCAGGTCAACATAATCAACCATAGCATCTGTGCTAACTTCAGTTACAGTTACCGGTGTTTGTACCTCTTCAGTTATAGGTTCAGCAACAGGAGGGCTTTCTTTACTCTTGCATGAAATGGTTAGAGCCGTTAAAACCCATAAAAACAATAAAAGATAATGGCGCATGTAAGAATGTTATTTAAACACCTGTTATAAAAATTAATCAATATGAACGTGGGCACACTACCGGTTCCAATACCTGATCTGGTTAACTATCCTAAGCCGGTTAATATAATTTTGGTTAAGCAGGTTGCGTGCATTAATGTAATTGGTTATCGCCAGTACATAGTCCGAAATTTTTATGTCGCCTGTTTCCAAAAGTTTTGCATTGGCACTAAGTAAAGTGTTAATG
>NZ_JACMOO010000193.1 GCF_014377975.1 Ferruginibacter sp. | reverse complement strand
TCATTTATAGCTGAATTATATTTGAATAAATAATATTCACACAAAATAACACTTTTTCCCACTCCTTATTCAATTAAACAGAAAACATTTTTTTCCACATGCTTAAATCGGGCAGGAATGTGGATTTGAGGCGGTTTTACCGGGTACGGTACGTGTATTATCTGTTAATACTGGTGTATAACCTGTGCATTACTTTTTTTGATAAGAAAGGAAGTTATTCCATAATATCTAAGGAAAATAAAATTCAATGGGAATGGGTGCCCAAAACCTTACACAATGTTGTAGGATGAAAAAATATTTTTTGGTATTTGTAAATAAAATGAGAAAGATTTTAAGCCATGTCATTCCGATAGTTCCCATAGGATTTTTTGATATTGTATCAAAATTATCTATACCCAAACACTGCACATATTATTGATTATAATATTCCAAAATCAAATGGCCTGAATCTTTCAAATAATATTATCAAGGATGAAAAGGCAGAAACTTGAACGCTACCAAAATACAGCTTACCAGAAAATGGAAAAATAAGGTTGCATGATAATTAAGAAACTAAAAAATACGCATTGACAGGGCAGATTTGATATTGGGTGAAGATTTGAATCCAAGAACTGTATTATTAGTGAAAATTCTTTTGAAGAATTGAATAATTATAATCGTGTTTTTTTAGAAAATCAATAATCTTGCTTTTAAAAATACTAATATCTTCGTCTGTTCTTCGGTTAATAAAATATGTTAATATGCCCCACTTCAAAACAGAATTTAAAAAAATAGAATTTCCGTTAAAAGATAATCTTATAGAGTACAGACCGCTCTCACTAATCATAATTTTATTGGTAACTATCTTTTTTATTTTCAATGAAGGAAATTCATGATTTAGTTGTTCCATAAAAGTATTAGCAAAATCCATTTTAATTATATTTGATTTAGAGAACTATTTATTTTGATATTTAAAAATGCTATGGGTTATTTAATTGAGCGTATAAGATTGGATTAATGAAGTGTTATTGTCAAACGAGCTTACTGATTCTTATGGAGGTTACCTATATTTATCCTGCCCAATAATCGTCCCCCCTTTATTTAACTCCTCTAAATTTAAGCCCTTCTACTTGCAAATAAGCTTACCGAATATGATATGACAGCATACTACACATAAGCCAAAATACGTACAGCTTAATAGAAAAAAGAAAACCCGGCTGATTGATATCGAACGCATCATTACAATAGCAGGTACATTCGGCGTGAACCCGATAGCAATGGGATTATTTGGCGAGTTGCATGTAACAGCTAATTTTAATAAGAAAGAACAACACGTAATCGTACAGAAAAAAAACGATTCACTAATAAAATTTTGAATAACGATTACAAATAAAAATTAAGTAGATAGAACATCTACTTCAAAACAACCAGTAGTGATTAACAAGTTGAAATAGTTAGAATATATTTTACCTTTATCTTATAAATTAAATACCATGGGACTTGTGTATGCAGAAATAGAATTGATAAATGCCGAAGATATTGGATTGGCGCGCCGTTTTATAATTGGTGAAGAGGAAGTAAAACGAATGTTTGTAAAAATGCTGGTAGATTCCGGAGCTTATAATTTATGCATCAACGAAAACATTCAACAACAACTACAGTTGCCTTTTGTTGAAAAACGAAAAGCTCAATTGGCAAACGGGCATATTGAAGAATATGATGTAGTTGGCCCAATACAAATTAGATTTAAAAATAGAAAAACAGTTTGTAATGCTATGGTGCTGAGTGGTGACAATGAACCTTTATTAGGAGTAATTCCATTAGAAGACATGGATGTACTCATTCACCCTCTACGACAGGAATTAATTGTAAACCCTGAGCACCCCTATTTTGCGCAGATGAAATTAAAATAGACCCGCTTCTATTCTGTCAATATCTCTAAATTTTTGCCAGCGGAAAACTCAGTAAAAAGGAAGTTCCTTTGCCCAGAATACTTTCTGCCTTTATGCTGCCGCGATGTGCTTCCACCATTGTTTTTACGTAACTTAATCCAAGGCCAAAACCTTTTACATTGTGCAGGTTACCAGTATGCGCCCGGTAAAATTTTTCGAAGATTCTTGCAACGGTTTCTTTGTTCATCCCAATGCCATTGTCTTCTATTTTTATTTTGAATGTATTGCCCGCAGTTTGTGTAGTGATCTTTATCCGGAGGTCATCTTTTGAGTATTTTACAGCATTATCCAACAGGTTACTTACCAGGTTGGTAAAATGTACATCGTCCGCCATCAATACATCGTTTGTTGCTGCAAGGTTCACTTCTAACCGTCCTTTCTTTTCGTCTACCTGCAAATTAATATTGTTTAACGCACTGGTTATTAAATCATGCGCATGTAGCTTTTTCAGGTTCAACTGCACTTCCTGCTTATCCAGCAAAGCCGCCTGCAGTATGGTTTCCACCTGTTTGTTCATGCGCTTGTTTTCTTCTTTTATAATACCGGTAAAATAATTCATTTTCTCCCGGTCATTAATTACCTTTTCATTTTTTAACGCATCCACTGCCAGCGAAATTGTTGCCAGTGGCGTTTTAAATTCATGCGTCATATTATTAATGAAATCAGATTTTATTTCGCTGAGCTTTTTCTGTTTTATCAGTGCCCTTACGGTAATAAAAAATGCACAAATAATAATGATGGTAAAAACAACGGCGCCAATAATAAACCAGGTCATAGACTGCCAGATAAAACTTTTGGCATGTGGCACAATTAAAATCAATAATTCTGATGGAGATATTCCCTCTGACAAACTTCCCGGAGGTGATTCAAGCGGCAGGACAATAGGATTATTATTGGCAGAGTCGCTGTAGAGTTTGTAAAAATTATCAGATTGAATTTCATCTCCAATCAGTGAGGTAGAGCTGATAGCAAATTCAAAGGGAATTTTTTCAAGATTTTGTTTAGTAAATGCTTTATGAATTATATCCCTAATCTCATCCCTGGAATAACGTTGGGTTATGGAAGGTTTATAAATCTCCCGTTGTAATCTTTCGCTGGGAAATATGAAACCACCTTTTTTTGTCAACGGCATTAAATTTCCTTTTTCAATCATCAGGTCTACCGAAGCCTGGTAAGTAGCCATGGTTACATGTTCTTTAAATTTTTGTGCCTCCGATTTTAGAGAACCTTTAATCCATAGTATCTGAAAAAAAATAATACCCAGCAGTGAGAGCAATATTAAAACAGTAATAACGGGGAAATTTTTCTTCATACTTACAAAAGTAAATTAGTGCCGGGCTTTATGCCGGTTAAAAAGTTGCAAAGGGTAAATTTAACGAAGGTTTTAGAACTATCAACATTTCCAAAAATTAGGGGTTGATTATTTCGGTAAAATAAAATAATTGAATTATTTTACAAACATGATTTCACCAGCAGCAGGCATATTATTAATTGCAGACCCCTTTTTAAAAGATCCGAATTTTATGCGGACAGTTATTTTAATTTGCGAGCACCGGCAAAAGGGTAGTTTTGGATTTGTATTGAACAAACAGTTTGAACAAACACTGGATGAACTGATGACCGGTTTTGATGGATTTCCGATACCAGTTTATTATGGAGGTCCGGTACAAATGGATACCATTCACTTTTTACATCAATATCCCGAGCAGGTGCCTGGCGGCATGGAAATAATGAAAGGTGTTTACTGGGGTGGTAATTTTGAAAAGCTTTCTAAAATGGTAAAAAATCAGGAACTGGATTTTAGTAAAGTACGGTTTTTTATTGGATACAGCGGGTGGAGCGATGGACAGCTGGATACCGAACTGAAAGAAAAAAGCTGGCTAACAGTATCAGCTACGCGTAATTTAATTTTTCATCCCCAGCCGGACGATATCTGGAAAGACAGCCTTAAACATTTGGGTGGTGATTATGAAATGATGATTAATTTTCCTACTGATCCATTGCTGAATTGAGTTAGTATTCTATATTTTATTATGCAGGTACACTCCTATTATTTTGTGTAACAATCCTTAAAGAACTAACAGAAACATCAAATAAAAATTAGCGGTATTTTAAATTACACTGCTGCTTGTAATAAACCACCCACTGTAATTAAATATAAAATGAAGGGCTACAAATGCAGCCTGCTCATCCAAAAATATTGGTGCAGGCAATAAAATTTTTTAGCCCTGGCTGTTATAATTCCAATTTAAAATCCGCCTCTTTTACATCCCTGCTGTTACCACCGATAAACAGTTTATAATTACCTGGCTCTGCAACATATTTTAAATCGCTGTTGTAAAATTTAAGGTCTTTATTGCTGATGGTAAAGGTTACTTTTTTTGACTCTCCTGCCCTTAATGCAATTTTTTGAAATCCCTTTAATTCCTTTACCGGCCGGGTGATGGACCCCACCAGCTGCCTGGTGTATAACTGCACTACTTCTTTGCCCGCTACATTGCCTGCATTGGTTATTGTTACTGTGGCAGTAATGGTTTGATTGCCTTTGAGGAAATTACTGCTTAAAGCAATATCGCTGTAAGTAAACGTGGTATAACTTAAGCCATAACCGAAAGGAAACAATGGATCGTTGGAAACATCTAAATAATTGGAACGGAATTTCTGAAACCATTTGCCCTCCGGCAGCGGACGTCCGGTATTTTTATGGTTATAGTAAAGTGGTATCTGCCCAACATTCTGTGGAAATGTAGTACTCAGTTTTCCCGAAGGATTTACATTGCCAAACAATACATCTGCAATGGCATCACCGGCTTCGGTTCCGCTAAACCATACATTTAAAATAGCCGGTACCTGCTCGTTTTCCCATTGCAAGGTTAGCGGCCTGCCGGTAAACAAAACCAGTACCACCGGCTTGCCGGTTTTTAACAATGCCGCCAGTAAATCCTGTTGAATTTTTGGAATACCTATTTCAGAACGACTGGCAGATTCTCCACTCATTTCTGCAGATTCGCCTACTGCCGCAACAATAACATCTGCCTGATTAGCGATGTCGAGTGCTTCTTTTAAAATTACTTCATTTGACCGGCTATCCCTGTGTAAGGTTTTTCCAAATACCGTTGCTCTTTGTTCAAACATGCTGTCTGCATCCAGGTTAGATCCTTTGGCATACAATATTTTTGCGTTGCCGCCCACTGCATTTTTTAGTCCCTGTAAAACAGAAATGGGTGTAGACATATCTGTTGCAACACTCCAGGTGCCGGACATATTTTCTTTTGCATCTGCCAACGGGCCAATCAAAGCAATAGTTCCACTTTTTCTGATGGGTAACAAGCCATTTTTATTTTTTAATAATACAAAACTTTCTTCCGCAATTTCTTTAGCAGCCTTTCTATTAGCGGGTGTAAAAATTTCTGTTGCTGCACGTTGTTCGTTGCAATACTTGTATGGATCATCAAACAAACCCAGTTTATATTTTGCTTCCAGTATCAGGCGGCAGGCAATATCAATTTGCTGTTGTGTAACTTTTTTTTCTGAAAGCGATTTTTTCAACGTCGTTAAAAATCCTTCTCCCACCATGTCCATATCAATACCGGCATTTAAAGCCAGTGAAGCAACCTTTTGCAGATCGCCCATACCATGATCCATCATTTCATTAATACCGGTATAATCCGTTACTACAAATCCCTTAAAACCCCATTGATTGCGCAGTACATCTGTCATTAAAAATTTACTGGCGGTAGCTGGTATGCCGTCCACTTCATTGAAAGATGCCATCACACTTCCTGCACCTGCATCTACTGCAGCCTTGTAAGGAGGCAGGTATTCATTGTACATTCTTACCCGGCTCATATCGGTAGTATTGTAATCACGGCCCGCTTCTGCGGCTCCATAAAGGGCAAAATGTTTTACACAGGCCATAATGGTATTGTTCTTTGAAAGATCATTGCCCTGGTATCCTTTTACCATTGCGGCGGCTATTGTTGAACCCAGATAAGTATCCTCTCCATTTCCCTCCGAAATCCTTCCCCAGCGCGGATCACGGCTGATGTCAACCATCGGGCTAAAGGTCCAGCAAATGCCATCGGCACTGGCTTCAGTTGCTGCAATGCGGGCGGCTTTTTCCACAAGATCCATATCCCAGATACAAGACATTCCCAAAGGAATGGGAAAGGTTGTCTGATAACCATGAATAACATCCATACCAAACATCATAGGAATTTTTAGGCGGCTTTCTTCCACTGCTACTTTTTGTACAGCCTTAATTTTTGCAACTGATTTAATGTTGAAAAGACCACCAACTTTTCCTTCCCGGATTTTTTTTCCTAAATCAGAATTAGCTGCATGACCTGTAACAATGTCGCCTGAACCTGGTAAATTTAACTGGCCCAGTTTTTCATCCAGCGTCATTTTCTTCATCAATGCATCAATGAAGGTTTTCATTTTAACAGCATCCGTAGTTTGGCCAGTTGTTTGTAATGAGACAAAAAGTATAACTATTGTCAGAACTTTTGTAAACAATTTCATAATAGCGTATTTTATTATTTCAGTAAAAAAGGTGCAATCACTTTTTGCCAGATGGCATATCCTTTTGCATTCATGTGTAACTTATCTTCTCTAAAAATATCATTCATTACTGTACCATCCGGCTTAAACATTTTGTGGTATACGTCTATGTAGGCCGTATTTTTTTGTTTGGCAAGATATTTTTTTATTAGTGAATTACCCTCTATCATTTTAGGCAACAAATGCTGCCTGCTGGGACTTGGCTTCATCGAAACAAAAGCAATGGGAACTTTGGGAAGCTGCTTTCTTATCAGCATAAACAATTGCTTAAACCGACCGAGTACTACTTTTCCGTTTACTGCTGTATCAACACCGGCCAGGTCATTTTCTCCGCAATAAATTACAATTTGTTTTGGCCGATAAGGGATTATAATATCGTTGGCAAAATGAATTACATCTGGCAGGGATGAGCCGCCGAAACCCCGGTTGATGATAGTATACTGCGGAAAGTAATTTTGTACATCCGTCCATTTAGTAAAAGAAGAACTACCTACAAAAAGAATGGCATTCTTTGCTGGAAAATGAGCACTGTCCTGTTTTTTGAAGGATTGAATATCACTATAGAATGGTTCTGTTTGTGCTTGGGCCGGATTAAAACAACACCATGCAGCAATAAAGAAGATGATTTTATAACTTCCTGAGCAAAATTCATTTTTCATATATTATTTCGTTTTAAAAAAAATAAATCGTTTTATAAGCCGTGCAAGGCGGTAAACAATATGCCTGAGTACTTCCCTGGAGATTGCCACAGTTAGCGTTCATCCTGCCCGAACCGCTCATCTTTCGTTACATCCCACTTCGTAAGAAATACCGAAACCCATCCGGATATTTTTTTTAATCTTAATTTGTATACTGGTTTTCAATATACTTTCCTACCGCATCTGTTTATACCGGATGTAACACAAAAGCACCCTACTTGTTTTACCAGGAAAAATTTTGATATTGCTTTTTTAGTGTTTTCATCCGTCTACCACATCGCTTCTTTATTACTTACAACCAGTAGCGTAACTTTTTTGAAAGCAAACATAGCGTGTTTCGTACTTTCGGGGCAATTTTTATTCTGCTTTTTTAGCAACAGTTTTTTGTGACACCTTATTTTTCATTAATGGCTTCGATATAAAAATAATAATCATGTTGGTTGTCCATTATTTTTAACCAGTATTCATAAAAATCATGCACCGCAATACAAGTATAATTTTTAAGGATCGATACCATGGTAATATTATAAGCAAAGGCATTGTTCAACGGTTTACACTTCAGGTAAGCCCGTTGCTTGTATACATAATTCATTGTATACACCACCATTCCATAAACGAAGAAATTTTTTTTGAAAAACATTTTCAATTCAGCATGTCGCGGCTACACCAATAACCCCGCTATCTGAAGCTAAACAAAAAACGGGACTGCCTGCAAGTTACAATTACTGCCACGGCGTTGCACCATGCTACTCCTCATTCGCTAAAATTAGCAATGGCCGTATAGCCATACTTTATATTAGTTGGGTTGCAATAGGTTTGCTGTTTATACTGTGAGGAATTATGGTACACCATGCACAGGGAGCCAATGCTAAATAGCGATACTGCTTTTGAACGTAGTCCCGAAAAATTGAGATAAACTGCGGCAATAATACCAAATTAAAATAGTGAAGATCGAATCATAATTTTTTGTATGACGTATATCTATCTCTTGGTTTAAAAACTATGTGATCAATGCTCCATTTTCCTGGACCAATAAAAAAGAAAAGCAGGCCAAATAACACAAACATAAATGCATGCTGATCTTCGTACCAGAATTTGCCATGACCGATTTTAAAAGTGACATAACACATAATGATGATCATCATTGCTGCCGCTACCCTCGTAAACAATCCAAGCAACAACAATACACCGCTTAAAAATTCGGCTGACTTACCAATGTATGGCAACAGGGATGGATAGGATTCATTTTTAAAATTATCCCATTGTGCGTATTCTTTCATTTGTTCTTCGTTAAAAACATCGGCACCATGATACACTATCATTGCACCAACGATGATGCGAAGTAAAGCAACGATTGTTTTGGTATTAGACTGTAAAGGAGATAGTAGTTTCTTCATAGTAATCAATTTATTTTAAGGCCATGTCATTTTCTTTTTGCAAAAAATTGGCCGACTCCTGCAAACCATTTGCGTACCACTGCTGCAGGGATTCATCAGCAACTATTTGTAAAGGTACCGTGGCAGATTGGGATGGCTCATTGTAAGGTATGTTGCCACTTCTGTTGTACACTGAAATCAATGACCATCTTGGTTTGTCGGATAAATTAGCTTCAGACCGATGCAATAAATTTGGATGAAAATACAATGCATCGCCAGGTTGTATTTCTACATAAATCAATTCCCTTGTTTTTAAAACAAGATCAATATAATGCTGCGAAGCTCCTATCTGCTCTCCTGCAAAACCATGCTCAATGCGGCCCATTTTATGCGTACCTTTTATAACCTGCAGACAACCATTTTCTTTATTGGCTTCTGTTATGGCAATCATTACAGAAATCATCTGGTTGGGAAACAGGAATTCATTTTTGTACCAGTAACCATAATCCTGGTGCCATTCCCATGCACCGCCTACCCTTGGTTCCTTCTGCATCAGCTTGCTGTGAAAATGACATACCGGGGTTGTTTCTTCCATCAACTGATCAACAGAATGCACCAAGCGTTCGCTTTTAGTGAGCAGGCCATACGCATCATTACCGGGTGTATACCAGAGCGCAAGTTTAGTTTTTTTACCCGACTGGTCATTCAGGTCGAAGGCATGATTTTTCATGGTATCATCTCCTGTTACAATTCCATACAATTTTTCTATTTCTTCTTTACTAAGAAAATTCTTTACAATGATATAGCCATCCTGGTGATAGGCGGCGATTTGTCCGGTTGTTAATTTAAAGTTTGACATGGTTCAAATTTTTATTGAATGTTGATCAATTATTTTTTTCTCAAAGAGTGAAGGTGGTTATTTTTTAAATGGAAGCCCATTCTTTTTACTGTAATAATATTAAGTAATTCTTATCACCCACATTAGCAAGCACATTCATTAAGTTTATACATCGGTTTTGTCATTGAACAGCCGGTTGTGCTGAAAGCAGAACCTTAGCGATCAAAAAATTTTTACTTAAATTGAGTTTATCCCACGCTTCATTGATATAATCCCAGTAAGATAATGTAAACTCTGCGCCTTCTCTTTCGCTTGCAAGGCCGCTTACGGATGTTAATAGTGTCAAAAGTTACGAAAGGTTTGGCGTTGTGCAATTTCAAACAACGTAGTGTCAGGAATATTTTTACAATGCCAATCGGATTTACACTATCCGAATGTTCATCTTTGAAATTAATTTTTTGACCAACAGGCTACTTACGCAATCCATAAAGAAAGGCAGAATAATTATTTTTTTGCATGGCAATAAATCAATCTTGAAAAATTTTGGTATCCGTTTTTTATCCCTCTGTTCCTGGTAAAAAGAAAATCACGATGACAATCGTTAGGCTTTTCTCTCTCAAATCTACATCAATGCAGGGTGCTATGCATCCGCAATAAATAAAAGCTTTTTATTTTGTTAGATAAAAATTTACAGCACTGGTTATATTTTACAACGCAGGCTCAGTAAATCCAAGCTTTTTTAAGCCTTGTTTTATTTCGGGACAACCCATAAATAATTTCCACAATAAACCGCTGCGATAATTTTCTATCATTACGATAATAGGTCCCTGGTCTATGGCCAGATGGCTTTGTGCATACCAGTTTTTTGTTTCGTTAAAAGCATCTGTAAAACCGTAGGGGCTCCATATTTTATCGCCCAGGTCATAATAAAAATGCTTTAACGCTTTCATTGAAAACTCAGGTGTATAGGGGAATGCACTTAATGCAGCCGTAGGCGTAATGGTTCCTTCATCATTGGTGGGCGAGTAGGCATTGTAACCATCGTAAGTATCTGAAGCCGTAAGTCCCCAGCAATTTTCGCCATACCCTTTAAACGCTTTTGGATTGTCAACACAGTAGGCATGATTGATCAGGGTGTGATTTTGATTCTGCTCCCAGTAATCAGCATATTCATCTTTTAAACCATGCGGATTAAGGCCCATAAAAGAATATTGCGAGAAGAAAAGCGGGCCTCCATAATCAAAGCCCAATGGTAATTTGTAGCCATAAAATGTTTTACCATTTTTAAAGAAAATACTTTGTGCCCAGCCATGATGATATACGGCACTAGTAACCGGATAAAGTTCGGCACTTGCTGCCAGCACATACATAATCAGGCATTCATTAAAACCACGTACCGGAAAATTCATCGCCCAGCCATTGTTGGGGCTCCAGTGCCAGTACAACACTTCTTCGCCGCCCTTTGTAAACCAGTTCCATTCTATGTCGTTCCACATCCAGCTAATCTTATTTCTAAGCTCGGTTTCGGTATTATTTGTACCATTAAAATATTGTCGTACGCATAATAAACCCTGAAATAAATAAGAAGTTTCCACTAAATCTGCCCCATCATCTTTACGGCTAAAAGGAATTGTTTTTCCCGTTGCTCCATTTAGCCAATGTGGAAATACGCCATGATAACTATCTGCTTTTGTTAAAAAATTAACGAGTTTCAGCATCCGTTTTGCCGCAGTATCCCTGCTGATCCATTTTCTCTCAGTAGCAACAATTATAGCCATTACACCAAAACCTGTGCCGCCAGTAGTGGTTACTTCTTCGCCATAATTGTAAGCCACATTGCTTCGTTCCCTTGCCATACCACTTACCGGATGTGCAAAGTCCCAGAAATATTTAAAAGTTTGCTGCTGCACCACATCCAGCAAAGCACTGTCTGATAAATTTACCTGCCGGGTTACAACCGCTGGCTGCTGCCGTTGTTTTATTTTTTGGGCATTACAGCAAATACTGAACATCAATACTGCAACGGTAAGGGAAAGATTTATTTTTATTTTAATCATCTGGCAATGTAGTTTTTTAAAGGTTATCAGCAAATCGAATAAGTAAAATACGAATTATTTTTCTGCCTGTCTTTACTATCGTGGTTAAAGATAAGGCGCCGTGAAACCGAGCTTTATAAGCCCCTGCTTTACTTCAGGACAACTGGTAAAAAGATTCCACAACAAACTTGTTCTGTAATTTTCTATCATCACAATAGCCGGACCCTGGTCAATGGCCAGTGTAGAATTTGCAAACCAGGCATCCTGTAAACTGAAGGCATCATAAAATCCATAATCGCCCCACATTTTATCGCCGAGTTTATAATAAAAAAAATGCAATGCAGCCATTGATTGCGTAGGTGTATATGGCAGCGAAGAAATGGCGGCAGTTGGTGTAATTACGCCTATGTCGTTGTCGGGCGCATTGGCATTGTAACCGTTGTTGGGTGTATCGCTGGCTGTTAATCCCCAGCACTGGCTGCTATAACCGTAATATTGTTTGGGGTTGGCCTTACAGTATTCGTAATTAATAAGGGTGTGGTTAATCGTTTGCGTTTGGTAGTCTGCATAATTATCTTTTAAGCCCCGGGGATTAATACCCAAAAAAGAATAGTGCTCAAAAAAGAGCGGTCCGCCAATATTTGGACCTAACGGTAAAACGTAGCCGAAAAAAGTATTGTTATTTTTCATTGCACCATTTCTTGCCCAGCCACTGTCATACACTGCTTTAGGGATACTGTTATTTACTGAAGCTGCCGCCATTACATACGTTATCAAAGCTTCATTCCAGCCGCTTATTTGTGCATTAATTATCCATGCTTTGTTTGGGCTCCAATGCCAGTATAAAACATTCTGGCTCCCTGGCGAAACCAGTTCCAGTCAACGCCATTCCATAAAATATTTATCTTGTTTCGCAAATCAGTTTCTGTTATATCGGCCGTGTTAAAATATTGCCTTGCTGTTAATAGTCCCTGCATCAGGTAAGAAGTTTCCACGAGGTCCGCTCCATCATCATCGGTACTAAAAGGAATGGTAGCGCCGGATGCACCATTTATCCAATGTGCAAAAGCACCGTGGTACTGCGTACAGCTATTAGTTAAAAAATCAGTGATCTTCAATACCCGGGTAACTCCCGCTACCCGTGAAATAAATTTTCGGTTAACAGCAGCTACAATTGCCATGATACCAAAGCCTGTTCCACCTGTAGTTACCAAATCACCACTAGTGTTTCTTTCCCTGGCCATGCCGGAAACCGGGTGTCCAAAATCCCAAAAATATTTAAACGTTTGTTTTTGCACTTTGTCCAGCAAGGCGCTGTCACCAATGACAGGAAACTTATCACTGGAATCTATTTGTGTAATAAAGTTAATGACAGCAGGCGTTGATAAGGCGGTATTTTTCTTTGACTTCAATGTGCTGTTTACAGACAATATATATTTTGTAATAAACGCCAAAGCGATTACTGGCTGAAGAATTAATACGCTGTCATTATTTTGATAAGAAGCATTTAATGCAACAACAGTTCCATTGCTTTGAGATAACACTATGCCATTGACTACCGTATTCCGATCCATCGCCGCGGTAAATATTACTTTTATTATCGGCAAAACATTCACGCCATTTTGTGGCGTTGCTGCATTTGAATTGATGGTTGCAGTAATTAGTTTAAATGTTTCTATTACAGGAGTTGGCTGAGGATTGTCGCTTGCTTTTTTACAACTTATCCCTGCGGCTGATAACAAAAAGAAGATATACATGCAATGAATGCAACGCATCATAATAAATAATTTATTGAAAGCTGACAATAGAAAGAGGCTGCTTAGTAATGATTAAACCAGGCAACCTCTTTTAAAATTGATATTGAAAATGATAAACCTTTTTACAACATTAATTTACCTTCCTTGTTTTTCAAGTTGGTACAAGGCAGATATTTCCACATCGGTTAGTGCCTTACTATAAACCCTTAATTCATCCATAGCGCCGTTCAACAATCCATGAAAACCAAGCGTAGATGAAAGAGGAAAATGAGTAGAGGTATTAGAGAAACCACCGAGTACAACCTGCGTTGGAGTTGGAGATACAATTGGACCAAACCCACCTCTATGCCGAAAATTATTGTTTGAGACTCTTATGCTGTTCGCATACAAGTCAATGTTTTCAGTAGACGCGTCGTACCGCATTACATAATGAATCCAGTTACCCGAATTGGGTACTGTTTGATAGTCTACACCCACCGCACCATAGTCGTTGATATTATCAGCGCCATTTCTTGTACCGGCCGGGTAAGTGCCTATCCAGGTATGCAGATCCATATTTGCATCACCGGAAGCATGCCCTGTTTCGACCCCTACATTTAAAATATTTAACCAATCATTTTCCTTTGTGGTATCCCTTGCCAACGTAAAAAACTCGGAGAATGTTGAACCATTGTTTACCACCTTAATCCACAAACTTACCGAGCAACTTGCTAAAGCATTGGTACTATTCAATGCATCAATGGTAGGATATAATAAGTAACCTTTATTAAGTTGCAGTGCCCGCCCTTTTAAACCTGCAACAAAACTTGAATTAGAATCCACCAGCGGCGTTTTTTTTGACTTGGTTTCGGCTTTGCTATCATCGAAATTCCAATAGGCTAATAAACTGGAAGCTGCTACTTCGCTGGAATTTACAAACCCGCCGGGTACAGGTGGCGGATCGCCTTTGGTAACAGTATCATTGTAATCAGCTTTTGTACAGGCTAAAAAACTACCTGTTACAAACAAAGCTGTTACTATTATTAAATTGTATTTTTTCATTGTTAATTTTTTGAATTCATTTAATAAAAATTTATCAATACTGGGGATTCTGGATAAGCTTTTTGTTGCTTAAATCAATCTCTGCCTGTGGTATTGGAAATATTTCATTCTTTCCATCTACAAAACCTTTTCCCAATGCTCTCAGCACAGTGCCTGCCCTTCCCTGTCTTACCAGGTCAAAAAACCTATCCTGTTCCATTGCCAGTTCAGAACGCCTTTCCTTCCAAACGTCATTTAAGGTTACCGTTGCCAATGATGGCAAGCCAGCCCTGTTTCTTACGCGGTTGATAGCCGTGAGTGCATCCCCGGTTTTACCTAATTTAACAGCTGCTTCCGCATTCATTAATAATACCTCCGCATAGCGCATAATTCGTATGTTCTTTGGCTTGGAGTCTTTACTACCCGACAACTGCGGCGATTCTGCCGTAGAACTTGCATATCCCTTGTAGTTATATCGTGGGTTTACCACAGAATCCAATGAAGGTATTCTAAAGCCATCCCAAAGGGTGGTACCGAAATTTCCCGGGCCATTGGGGTTTGCCGTAGGTTGAATAAAAATGATGGTTCCTGCTTTGCGGGTATCGCCTGGCTCATAAGAAGTTGCCAAATCAAGGCTGGGTGAATTCCAGCCAAAACCCAAATCATCCCAGCCGCCTTTTCCTCTCGGGCCCTGGCCATTACTGTATAAAGGGCTCACTGCATTTTCGCCTATATTCACTCCAGTCTGCACTTCAAATAAAGATTCGGAATTATTGTTTCCACCAGCGCCATTTACAGGTTTCTCTCTAAAAATTACATTGTAATCGGTTAAGGTATCTCCTTTATCTGTTACAAGAGAATATAAGCCAGAGCCTATTACATCTGAGGTAAGGTCATACACTTTTTGCCAGCCCTGCTGGTACATGTAAACCTTTGCCAGCAAGCCTTCGGCTGCACCTTTGCTGGCACGCCCCACTGTTGTATTTGCATTTCCTTTTGTGGGTAAATTGTCTACCGCAAACTGAAGATCGCTGATGATTAAGGTATAAATTTCTTCTTTTGAAACTTTGGTCACCAACGAATCTGAATTAAAATCTGCCACGCCGGGCACCCTCGTTATTTTAGGAACCCCACCAAACAAACGTACCAGGTTGAAGTAATACAGACCACGGATATAACTTAATTCTCCTTTTAGCCGGCTGACAGTTGCTGCATCGAAAGTTGCTTTATCTAAAATCTCCAGCCCCTTGTTTGCCTGGTTAATGCCAACATAATAACCTTTCCAAAGATTATCGAAAAAGAAACTGTTAGGAGTTACAGTAAAATTATCGATCAGTTCGCCCTGTGAATTATCGCCCGGAACACTGCCTGGGTCTGCATCATCAGACGCTTCGTCCACTGTTACGTAATATAAAAAGCCTACGGTATTATTACCAAAACCGCCCTGGTAAAGCGAATTGTACACACCGGTTACCAGATTTTGCGCAGCAGTTGGATCTTTTAATACAGCCGCTTCATCAATCTGCCCCTGTGCGGGAACATCAAGAAAGCTCTTTTTGCAACTGCTTGCAATAAGCAATGTTGTTACCGAAATAAAAATTAATATTTTGTAGTTCATAACATTTATTATTAGAATGATAGATTGATACCGAAAGCATACGTTCTGGTAGAAGGATAAGAGTTAAGTTCGATGCCTGCATTTAGCGGATTTGCACCAGGAACTTCCGGAGAAAATCCTGAATAATTAGTGATGGTAGCCAGATTTTGCGCAGTGGCATATATCCTTAGTTTGGAGATTTTATATCTGGCTAAAAAACTTTGTGCAAGCGTATATCCAATGGTAATATTATTTATTCTTAAGAAATCGCCCTTCTCTAAAAAGTAAGTAGAGTTTGGAAGTTGCGTAAGGGTTGCTCTTGGCACATTGCTGCTGGCGTTATTAGGCGTCCACCTTTTATTAGCAATGTCGGCTTCAATATTGTCCCGTTGGTCTGCCCCGGTTGATTGTTTTTTACCATTGTAAATTTTACCACCTGCAGTTCCATAAGCTCCAAAATTCAGATCAAAACTTTCGTAGGATATGCCACCATTTAATCCGAAAGTAACCTTGGGTTGATACGATCCTGAATATGCCCGGTCGTAGTCATCAATTTTACCATCGGGCTTGCCACCCGGTCCACTGATGTCTTTGTACTTCAAATCACCAGGTCGTGCATCGGGTTGTGCAGACGCTGCAATTTCCGCTGCATTTTTAAATGTACCTTCTGCCTGCAACAGGTAGAAACTACCAATCGGTACGCCATTATCTGATTTTGTTGTAAAGCCCTGGCTGTTACCTCCATCCTGTAATGCCTGTCCGCCTTTTAAGCCAATAATTTTATTTTGATTAAAAGCCGCATTCACGCCGATGTTATAAGTAAATTCTTTACTGATATTGTCACGCCAGTTTAGTGCCACTTCAATACCCTTGTTTACAAAGCTGGCTGCGTTGGTGGTATATTGTCCATCTGCATCCGGCAACGTACCTGGAATTTTGATGTTGATCAACGCATTATCCACTTCTTTTTTATAATAATCCACTTCACCGGAAAGCCTGCTTTTTAGCAACGAAAAATCAACACCAAAATCATACTCTTTGGTTGTTTCCCATCTTACATTTGGATCAGGCAACTGAGTAAAATTGATGCCGTAATTCTGTACGGGACTTTGTCCAAAAAAGTAAGGAGCATTAATGGTGGCAATGTTGAGGTAAGTATTTGAACCAATCTGGTCGTTACCTACCTTGCCATAACTGCCGCGGATTTTAAGATTGTCAAATATTTTCTGATCGGCCATAAACGCTTCCCTGGCTATGTTCCAGCCAACGCCTATTGAAGGAAAATATCCCCAATGATTGCCTGCCGCAAATTTTGAAGTGCCATCTGCCCTGATGGCAGCAGTCAGTAAATACCTGCCATCAAAATTATAATTGAGCCTGCCCAGGTAAGAATTGCGCCGGTATTTATCGCCTGTATTATCATTGTTTACCGTAGCGGAAGTTCCGGTTCCTAAATACCATTGATTTCTGTCTTCGGGTACATCCGACCTGCTGCCCAACAGTGAGTTAAAAGTATATTCTTCGGCCGTTGTTCCTGCCAGTAAAGTGATGTTATGTTTACCGAAAGATTTTTGAGCAGTAACCGTATTGTCCCATACCCAGCGGGTGGCGTTATTGCGTGTAACTGACAAAGAACTTTTTGGTCTTATTTCGTTACCACCCTTATCTATAAACACACTGTTGTCGCCGGTATTGGCATATTTATAGGCATAAGCCTGGTTGTTGTAAAAATCCAGATCGCTGCCAAAGCTAGACCGGAAGGTTAACCATTTAACAGGTTTTATGTCGATAGAAATAGTGCTTTGCAAACGGTTATCCAGTCCGCCACTGTAATTTTTATCCAGGGCCAGTAAGGGATTGCTCACATTATTAGACAATGAAGTGTTGCCGTACAGGTCGCCCAATTTAGAAGCAACATACGGGGCTGCACGATAGGCGTTGTTAAACACGCCCAAATCAATATCACGAAGGTTGGCCCTGCTATAAGATATAAGCGTGGAAACTTTTATGGCATTGCTTATTTTATAATCGTTGTTCGATCTTAATGTAAACCTGTCGAACTTGTTTGTTTTTACAATTCCCTCTTCGCCAATATATCCGGCACTTAAAAAGTAAGTGATTTTATCACTGCCGCCAGATAAAGACACGTTGTGGTTTTGCCACAGGCCTCTTCTTAATATCGCATCAAACCAATCAGTATTATACCCTGATGCCAATTTGGATGCAGGTACCAGACTATCACCACTTCCATAATACACGCTTGCTTCGTTTAAATAATTGGCATACTGGTGAGGGCCCGCCATATTTACCAAATGTGATGCTTCTTTAACGCCCAAACTTGCATCGTAACTTACAATCAGTTTACCTACCCTGCCTTTTTTAGTGGTGATGATTAAAACTCCATTGGCTGCCCGCATTCCATAAATAGCGGTGGCGGATGCATCTTTTAAAACATCAAAACTTACGATGTCGGCTGAATTGATATTTCTTATGTCATCCGTAATTATGCCATCTACAACATACAATGGATTGGCACCTCCAAGCATAGAACCAGTTCCCCTTACCCTTACTGTGGGCAACGAGTTTGGCTGGCCAGAACTAATTATTTGCACTCCCGCAACTTTACCCTGCAAAGCCTCTGTAGGCGTTAAAACCGGTTGCTTCGCCAACTCCGAACCGGAAACCGATGCAACAGATCCCGTAAGATCTTTGCGCCGTTGAGTGCCATAGCCTATAACTACTACCTGGTCGCTCACTTTTATTGACTGACTTAATTGAACATTGATTTCGGTGCGGACGCCCACCACTACTTCTTTTGTTTCATAACCCACATAACTAACAACAAGCGTTGCATTATCGGGAACCGTTAGAGCGTATTCGCCTGTTGTGGTCGTTGATACACCTTTGGAACCTCCCTTTACCTTTACACTGGCACCTGCGAGCGGGCTATCGTTTTCATCCGTTACCTTACCAGATACTTTTACATCAGCCTGCGCCTTGTTATCCTCCGCCTTAAACAATACTACCAGATTGTCTTTCATCATCTGATAACTTAATCCTGTACCGCTCAATAAAGTAATCATAACTTCCGGCAAATCTGCTTCCCTAAAGCTGGCATCAATTTTTTTATAGCCTGGTATAAGATTGTTGTTGTACACAAACCTGTAATCGGTTTTAGACTCTATCAGCGTGATTGCTTTGGAAAGTTCAGTATTTTTAAAAATTACCGTTATTTTGTTCTGGCTGTGGGCAGAAACAGAAAATTGCAGCATAAAAATGAGCAGCAAAGGAGTAATCAATTTCATAATCAGCACAATTTTAAATTTGCTTCGGTTGCCCAAAGCATGCAGCCGTTTGTTTTTTTTCATATGTTTGTCTTTTGGTTAATGTATACAAAAAGAAGGTTTGATCCACTTAAGCGTTTTTCAAATTTTCCGTGTTAGCCGTTTTAAATTCGGGAAATGCGTCAACATTTCCCGTTTTTTTATCTTTTAATTTTTACATAATTTTTTGTTTTTAAAAGGGTGATGGTATCATTGTCTGTTTTATAATTAAACCTTGTTGTTAGTTGCAATGCGAGCAGGGCTTCCTGGAGGGTTTCTTTTTTAAATGTAGCGGTAAGTGGCTCCTGCTTTAATTTTTCATCAGCAAATACAATTA
>NZ_JACMOO010000192.1 GCF_014377975.1 Ferruginibacter sp. | reverse complement strand
TTTAATAGCGAGCAGCAGGTACGTACTAAGGATTGGTATCGAAAATTGATCGGGGCGGCTAAGATAAAGTCAAATTTTGTCAAGATTATTCACATATTGCGCTTGCCTCCATTCCAATACTATTTTCCACCTGTATTCCACCGGTAAAAGTAGGTTATCCACAGGTAGTAAACATGCTTATACACAGCCATTTTTCAAATGCAGTCCATTTACGTAACAATTTATTAACATCGAAAAAATAGATAACTTTTATTTCTGCACTCACCTGCATTTTTTTTGGCTTTGTTTTTTCACTAATTGAAGCAGGCATTTTTTATTGGTTATAAATTATTTTTTTTGATATCAGATATTTTCTTTTTTTTGATTTTACCTGGTGTTCTTAGATGGGAGGGTTAAGTAAATATTGTTAAGCTGTTTCAACGGCTTTATAAATTAATATGTTAGTGAAACTCCAACGTAAACAAATCCCTTTAGTAATCGAAACTGCCAATAGTTATCTTTGCTGCATCAGCATTTAAACGCAACTATCAATGACTATTAGTTATAATTGGCTTAGTGAGTATTTACCGGAAAAAATTGAACCGGAAAAATTGAGTAAAATATTAACTTCTATTGGGCTTGAAGTAGAAAGTCTTGAGCAATATGAAGAGTTAAAAGGTGGTTTGCAGGGATTGGTAATTGGTGAGGTAGTGGAATGCGAAAAACATCCGGATTCGGATAAACTTAGTTTAACGAAA
Organism: Ferruginibacter sp.; assembly: GCF_014377975.1. Taxonomy (GTDB): domain Bacteria; phylum Bacteroidota; class Bacteroidia; order Chitinophagales; family Chitinophagaceae; genus Ferruginibacter. The sequence continues at coordinate 1,073 of NZ_JACMOO010000192.1, read as the reverse complement.
GTAAATATTGGAACCGAAGCGCCTTTGCAAATTGTTTGCGGCGCACCCAATGTAGCTGTTGGGCAAAAAGTAGTTGTTGCCATCATTGGAACTACTATTTACCCCACTGTCGGCGAGGCTTTAACAATGAAAAAGGTCAAAATACGGGGTGTTGAAAGTTTCGGGATGATTTGTGCCGAGGATGAAATTGGCCTGAGTGATAACCATGCTGGTATTATGATTTTGCCGGCTGATGTAACGATCGGCATTCCTGCCGCCGATTATTTTCATCCCTATACAGATTTTATTTTTGAGATTGGCCTTACCCCCAACAGGATGGACGCCATGAGTCATTTAGGTGTTGCCAAAGATGTTTGCGCCTACTTATCGCACCACATAAAAAAAGACACTCATGTAAAGTTGCCGTATAAAAATATTCCATCAGCCAATTCAATAAAGGCTGGGGATAAAGGCATTCCTTTTACGGTAACTATCGAAAATGTGGAGGCCTGCCAGCGATATGCAGCCATCAGCATCCAGGGTGTTAAAATTGCAGAAAGCCCCGTTTGGCTTAAACAAAAATTAAAAAGTATCGGCTTGCGCCCCATCAATAATATTGTAGATATTACCAATTTTATTTTACACGAAACAGGTCAGCCTTTGCATGCTTTTGATGCTGATAGAGTATCGGGCAGAAAAATCATTGTAAAAAACTTACCTGAAGGGGAGCCCTTTATTACGCTGGATGAGAAGGAAAGAAAACTGGCTGCAACAGATTTAATGATTTGCGATGAAGCAGCTCCCATGTGCATTGCAGGTGTTTATGGCGGATTGCATAGCGGCGTTAAAAACGATACGGTTAATATTTTTTTAGAAAGTGCCTGGTTTAATCCCAGCGCTATCCGCAAAACATCCTTCCGCCATGGTTTGCGTACAGATGCCGCTACCCGTTTTGAAAAAGGCGTAGATATCAGTAGCACCGTATTGGTATTAAAAAGAGCTGCTGCAATGATTAAGGAAATTGCAGGAGGGATCATCGCTTCGGATGTGATTGATGTGTACCCTGCGCCAAAAGATAAAACAGAAGTAGCGCT
>NZ_JACMOO010000191.1 GCF_014377975.1 Ferruginibacter sp. | reverse complement strand
TATCTAAAAGTAATTCAGCTTTTCCATTTTCGAATCGAAATACCTTTTTTCCGGGTGAGTCTGAAATATACACAATACCTTTAGAATCAATCGTAATATCATTCAAACCAACTGCCCCCGCAATTAAAGCTGTTGTGTCAATTTTTCCGGATGCGATATCAATTATCACGAGGTTTGTAAGATCTGCAGCATACAATTTCCCATTATACATGCCCAGACCTTTTGGCGCATTTAATCCTGGTACCCAATCAGTAGCTATGATCTTTCCATCAAGTCCAACTTTTCCAATAGAACCCTTTCCATCTGCTGCCCAAGGATCTGCGCCGTCAATATTACTTACATACAATACTTTATTATCCTTATCGAATAAAACAGATTCAGGAACTTTTAACAGGCTATCCGTTTCCCATTTTAATACCAGTTCATGTTTTTCAGAGGATGTTTCTTCTGATTTTGGGGATGTATTACATGCCGAAATGAAGATTGCTAACGTAGTAAGGAGGAGGAGGGTTTTCATGTGCATTTTTAATTTATAACTTTTAATAGTATTGCAAGTTAATCAGTAATCTTGAAATTTTTAACCTCAATGTAAGATTCTTAAATCATCTTGAAAATTTGAAAATTTAACCTTTTGGGATCTTATTCAAATCCATATGAAGCATATTCCAGCGATGCCCATCAGGATCCGCAAAAGCAAATCCATACATCCAGCCCTGATTTTCTGCAGGATTTGAAAAGATATCTCCGCCTGCATTTTTAACTTTTTCTGCCATTTCATCAACTTCTTTATGACTCTCTGCATCAAAAGAAAATAATACTTCAGATGATTGTTTTGTATCAGTAAGATCATGTTGAGTGAAGCTTTTAAACACTGATTCAGCAAAAAACATGAATACTAATCCTTTATTTCCGACCATGAAACCTACCGAGTGATCAGTGTCAGGGTGCTGTTTATTCAGGGTAAATCCAATCTTTGTAAAAAAATCTTTTGTTCTTTTTACATCTTTTACAGGCAGGTTGATCCAAATTTCTTTAATCATAATTCTTATTATTTATAGATGAATTTAGTCTCTGATATCACTTAACAGGGTTATGAAGTATTCAGGGTATCCTAAATGTAGAATACTACTTTTCCCATTTCTGAATGAACGGTTAATGCCGGCATTATCCTTTCGAAGAGAAACATTATACCTGTTGTGATCCACTAAGTAATTTTTATTGATTTTGATGGTGTCATAATTTCAATGTTTTAATTTTATGCAAATTAATACAGTTTGCGAACTTCCAACATGTACGTTTAGGACATAAAACAGGCCAGCTACGAAAAGTTCATAGTTGTAAATTTAAATTATTTATCTTAAGGTTTGTACCAATTTTCTATACCCTCAGGAACATTTTCTTTTTATAAAGGATGTATAAAAATGCCCATTGTATCAGCACAAGGCAAATCGCTTTTACCACCGCATCATATGGTTCACCCGTTAACTGGAAAAGCCACTGGAAGAAACCGTTATTTGTATACTCCCAATCTATAAATTGCCCTGAAATATAGATCAGGATAGAATTCATGCCAATTACTTTGAAAAAGAACGCCCAACTTTTATATCCTAGAACATCGATTATGTAGTAAAAAAAAGATAATAGGAGCAGGCTCCAGCCGCCAACATACATTACAAAAGAACTTGACCAAAGATTTTTATTAATTGGAAAATCCAGGTTCCATATCTGACCGATAATTAAACAAAAAATTCCTGCAATAGCCATATACAGTGCTTTTTTATGCCTGGTTTCTACGCCGTTCTTCAACATGTTACCTGTAAGAATTCCCAGCAAAGCGGTACCGATTGATGGAATAACAGATACTAGTCCTTCAGGATCATGTATTTTAAGATATAAGGTTCCAGGAAGAATAGTACGATCAATATAAGAAGCAAAATTTCCTTCCATAGTGAGGTCACCAGGTGCATAGCCCGGTGCCGATGTGAATTTTAAGAGCAGCCAGTAACCTATTAACAATGAACAAAACCAGATCGTCTGCCCCGTTCTTTTGCTATACAGATAAATGATATTAGCAAACATATAGGCAAGACCTATCCTTCCCAAAACGCTGCAAAACCTGTATGCATCAATGTTTTCGCGTATAATCAGACCATTATTATAGACCACACCCAGCAATACCAATATCAGGCCTCTTTTTATGACTTTGATTAGCAGTTTATTCCTGCTGATGCCATTTTCCAATTCACGACCAACGGAGTAGGGGGTTGCTACTCCCGCCAGAAACAGGAAAAGAGGAAAGATGAGGTCGTAAAAGTGAAAGCCGTTCCAGGCAGGGTGGGTGAGCTGTTCGGCCATGGTTACCCACAGAGGAAAACCCGTGACTTTGGCCAGGCTATGGATAATCTCTTCCGCACCTATTATCCAAAACATGTCGAACCCACGAAGGGCATCTAATGAATAAAGTCGACCTGCATGTGCTTCAAGAGCTGCTGTTTCTGTGTTTTTCATTTTTTTGTGTGATGGATTTTGGTATTAATTTGTCGGTTAGGGTATAGTAATCTATTCTAAGGTGTTAAATAAAATAAGTTTAAAAGAAAACGTATTGAATTAAATCGAGATCTTAACCTTCACAATGATTCATAGCTTCAAGGAAATCAGTACTCTTATGGGATAGTAAAAATTTATGAAAATTTCTCAATTAAGGAATAGAAAGGGGCAACTTGGGTTGGTTAAGAAATGTTTATTATTTTACAATATGATTTATCATTCCATTAAAAATAACGCCATGAAATGGAAGTACAGAATACCAGTAAAGCCTTCCCAATATTCCTAGTGGCCGAAATGTTGCTGTTTGAATCAAGGTATTATTTTCAATTTTAAACTCCAACCATGCTTCACCCGGCAGCTTCATTTCTGCATACAGTAGCAAACGTTTTTCTTCTTTGTTAGCTAAAATAACTCGCCAAAAATCCAATGAATCACCCGCAGAAATATCAATATCGCTTT
>NZ_JACMOO010000024.1 GCF_014377975.1 Ferruginibacter sp. | reverse complement strand
CCCTGTATTACCACATCAAAATATTTTGCGTCAATACCTGCATTATTCTTTTTGGTATACTCTTCCTTTATAATCTTTTTGTCTCCAATAGCTTTGATCAGGTGTGGCTTATAGAAAAATCCCCGGTTAGCCACAATTGCCATAACATTTGCCATTTGTAGTGGTGTAATACCAAGTTCTCCCTGCCCAATAGATAAAGAAATTGTGTAAGCGGATCCCCATCTGTCGTTTTTAAATCGTTTTGTATAGAGTTCATCGGTAGGTAACAAGCCTTTCCTTTCTCCAGGTAGGTCAATTCCAAGTGGGCTTCCGATTCCAAAAGCGGATACGGCACTACGCCATCTTTTATAAGCATTGACTGGTCTCATTCCTGAATGATCTATCATCCGGCTATAAGTGTACCCATAATAGGTATTGCATGATTCTTTGATAGAGGCCTGGAGATCAACAGATCCATGAACGTGAGTACATTTCATCCAGCCACGCCGGCCATAACGGTAACCTCCCGGACAAAAGAAAAATGTTTTTTCATTTATTAGTCCAAATTGCTGTGCTACCAGAGCATTTACAACTTTGAAAATTGAGCCCGGAGGATATTCTGCCTGAATTGGACGAACAAACATGGGTTTATAGGTGTCATTTAGTAAAGCCATGTAATTATTCCCTCTTTCCCGTCCCACCATTAAGTTTGGGTCGTAACCTGGACTGCTGACAAAAGATAATATTTCTCCTGTAGCAGGTTCGATTGCTACTATACTACCAATCTTGTTCTGCATTAAATGTTCACCAAGCTTTTGCAACTCTTTATCCAATGAGGAGATCATACGTTCCCCCGAAATTGCGACCGTGTCATATTTACCATCCGCATAATGACCTTTGGGACGATTCAGAGCATCAACCATAAGGTTTTGTACACCCCTTTGGCCCCGTAATAGTTCTTCGTAGGATTTTTCTACACCTGTAATGCCATGGTAATCTCCCTGATTATAAAAACCGCTTGAGTTTTCTATAACTTTCTGATTTACCTCTCCAATATATCCAAGAAAATGTGCGCCTACACTGTCAGGATATCGACGAACAGTACGGTTTTGAACAAAAAAACCTGAAAAATTAGAGAGTTGTTCTTGAAAAGAGGCATATACCTGAACAGATAACTGTTTTTCAAAGATTGATGCCTTATATGGTGAATATGACCTGGCCTTTTTAAAACGACGATCAAACCCCACTTTATCTATTCCAATAAGTTCGCAAAATTTCAGGGTATCAAATGCTTTGACTTCACGTGGTATAACCATAAGATCATATACCGGCTCATTTTGTACTAGGATTTTTTCATTTCTGTCAAGGATTACTCCTCTTGCAGGGTAAACCGGCAGTCTTCTAATTACATTATTTTCTGCTGACAGGATATACTCATCGCTTATAACCTGTATGTAAAACAGGCGCATCAGCAAAATAATAGAAATGACAATGAAAATCCCCTGAACAACAAATTTTCTTGCAAAAAAACTATTCATTAATCGACCTACTAAATTTTTTGGTTTTATTTAAATTCTTGAATATGTTAAACGTAATGAGGAATGAAAAATTCTATTATGTCGTCAATTTCAGACGGTAAAAGTAATAAAGAATTATTAGCCTCAACACTCTTTATTCAGACATTCTAGCCAAAGCATATATTAAGTTCACTAAGAGACTTCACTATGATCAGGATGACATGCGAAACCTGTCAATAGTTGTACTGATAGGCCTGACAGTTCTTTACGTTTAATATTTTGATAAGTTTCATCATTTTTTTTATAGACAGCAGGTCAATTCGAATCTCATTTCAAACGCAATAAGGGTTTAAGAAAGCTTAGTTGATTATTAATTTGCTTATTGGTTTGCAATCACAGATTTCTCATCCTGTTCTCTTGAATGCATTGAGGGATCTTAACAAAGCTTACAAGTAAATTATTAATTCTCTCAGTCTGAAGGATACATAAAATTGTCGTCCTTAAATTAGTTAAGAATATCCAGTTTGCAATTTCTTATAAGTAAATTTGCACATGATTACCGAAAACCTGAAAGAGGGTCATAAAGTCCCTCAATTGTATGCTCTTGTCAATTCAAAATGTCCCAGATGCAGAAAGGGAAATGTGTTCATTAATTCCATGTATGGTTTTAAGGCACAAAAAATGCATGAAAATTGCCTTCATTGTAATCTTAAATTTGAACGTGAGCCCGGATATTTCTATGTTGCGATGTTTGTAAGTTATGGTTTTAACGTTGTACAAATGAT
>NZ_JACMOO010000190.1 GCF_014377975.1 Ferruginibacter sp. | reverse complement strand
CCAAATACGCCTTCACTTCCTTTTACATCACCGAGGGCCGTTTCGCAGGCACTGAGCACTACCAGTTCAGTGTTGCTTAAATTCAGTTGAGATATTTCATAAGCTGTAACAATTCCATCTTCTACTCCATCAATTGGGGTTCTGCCACTCCAGGCATAGTTGCCGCCGGCTAATATTAAACCACTTCTTAGTAATGGATCATTGGCCAATGTGTAAGTATTTGTTTCATTCAGATTTTTGTCTTTTTTATTTTTATCCGGTTCGGGTAAAAAGAAACCATGCGTAGCAATATGCAATATTTGTGGGGCATTACCGTCTAATGCTTTCAGATTTTCTTCGGAAGCTGCGGTTTGAATAAAAGATTTTGTATTGATTTGATTGCTGTCAAAAAGATGTTTGATTTTAATTACTTCGTCCGCTGTGCCGGGCAAGTTGTTCCAGGTATTATTATCGCTGCTTCTTTTTTGCAGAGTGTAAATGGAAATTGATACATTTTCCTTTTCCTGTTTATCCGTTTTTTGATTTACCAATTGCAAACTGTCCATCGTAAAACTGGCATTGCCAAACAATGTAATGTTTTTTGGTTTTGTGGTTGAATTTTCTGAATTGCGTAAAGCCACCTGCCTTGTGCTGGTATATTGTTGCAAATCATACTTATCCATCAATATTGTTGTGCTGTCAACAGGCAATGCCTGAAAGGAAATGCTATATAATTTTCCTGCTGGAGAATAGGAAATTTTCTTTACTCCTTTTAAATAAGGCTCCAATGGTTGCCAGACCAATTTGTATAATTCTTTTCCCAGCGAAGCTAAATTTTTGTTTTTTATTTCCAGCCCACGGTAAAACTTGCTAACCATGGCAGTTGCAGTTGTGCCTGCGCTGTCAAATAGTTTCTGCAGTTGCTTTTCTTCGCAAAGGGGAACGAAAACAGGAACGGAATCGTACTTATTTAAAATATAAGCAGCATACACGGTACTGTCGGTCCATTTTTTATTGAATAACCTGAAGCTTACAAATTCAATGGCTATCTCATCTTCTTCCAGGTTTTTTTGAACATCAGTTAGTTTAATTTGCAAAATCTGTTGCTGTTTTTGAAATCCGGATGAAAAGCGATTCAGTTCTTTCTCCACTTTTTCTGTTTCCGCTTCTACTAGTTTTAAATCTTTTCGCCTGCTTTCCAATGGAAGTGAATATTGCACAGCAAGCCCTGCTTTAGCCGTTTTCCATCGGATAAAAAGATTTTGCGTAGTTGTGTCTGAACTGTTCCGTAATGCATCCAAAGCATTTTTTGTATCAGAAAGGGAAAGTGATTTGAGAAATAATTGTAAGTTAAAATTGCTTTGATAAAAAGATGAATGCGCCTTTGGATATAGATAAAGAAAGCTGTTATTGCTATTATTGAGTGCCAGGTTATTGCCCAAATAATTTCCTTTTTCTTTTTCGGATAATACAGTGAAAACTTTTAGCAGGTTATTGATCTCAATATTTTTATACGCTGTAAGCAGAACTTCAGCCTGTTCATATTTTCCCATGTATTGGTATAACAGTGCCAGGTTGCTAACGCTGCTTGCATAAGATGGGTGTTCTGGGCCGAATCTTTTCTTCCAGATACTATTGGACTGCAGGTGGAATGACTCCGCTTTTTCAAGCAATCCTACATTGATATATACTTCCGCAAGGTTATTTAATGTGATGGCACAATCAGGATGAGTATCCCCCAATACTTTTTTACGTATGGCCAGAGCTTCCATAAATAATGATTCCGCTTTTTTAAATTTTTTGGTTCGTGCATACACTGTGCCCAGGTTACTCAATATGTTTGCAAACATTGCATGGTTTTTACCCAGTATTTTTTTAAAGATGGCTAAAGATTCAATATATAAATTTTCAGCTTTATTAAATTCCTTGGTATTGCTATATAAATCTGCCAAATTATTCAGGGCGATAGCGTAGCTTTTATTTGCTGTTCCCCTTTGTTTTTTATCAATTTCCAGTACCTGTAAGTAAAACTGCTCAGCTTTTGGGTATTGTCCAATTGTTTTATACAGGTAGGCTAAATTGCTTAGATTAACTGTGTAATCGGAAGATTCCTCACCTGAAACTTTTTTTGTTATATGCAAAGCCTGCAAAAAAAACAATTCTGCTTTTGTATACTGCCCCGTCTCCTGAAATAATAAAGCTAAATTATTAAGCCGGTTAGCATAGTCCGGATGTTCGCCCCCTAACTCTTTTTTAAGTATATCCAACGCCTGTACTAATAGTGATTCTGCTTTATCGTATTCACCCATCTCTATATATAATGAACCCAGGTCGCTTAAAATAATTGCATATTCAGCTTTATGCTCTCCAAAAGCTTTCTTACTGATTTCTACTGCTTTTATATAAAGCTGCTCCGATTTTGTAAATTGATTTAATTCGTTGTATAAACTGGCCAGCTTGCTAAGGATCAAAGCATAATCTCCATGCTCTTGCCCCGGGGATTTTTTAATAATGGATTGGGCTTGTAATAATAAAATTTCAGCTTTACTGTACACATCCATTTTTTGATATAATGCCCCTATGATTTTTAGAGAGTTTGCATATTGGGGCGACTGTGGGTTAGTTTTTTTTTGTAAATCCACTGCCTGCAATAATAAAATTTCGGCCATTTTATATTGTCCTGTACTGCCGTACAAAACTCCCAGGTTCATCAAGTTGTTAGCATAACCAGGCGAACTGATCCCTTCGGTTTTTTTTATGAGGGCCAATGCTTCCACAAAAAAAGGTTCGGCCTTTTTTTTTTCACCAATCTTTCCATATAAGATACCGAGGTTCGTAAGGCCGACAGCATAATCCGGACTTTCAGTTAATTGTTGTTGTTTCTGTATTTGATGTACTAAAAGGGATAATTGTAATGCCCGGGCATATTCACCATTATCAGCATAAAAAAGGGAGAGTTCGTTAAGGCTTGTTATATACGCCGGATCTCTATCACCTGATAACTTTTTATGCAGTGCAATAAGTTCTAAAAGAACATCTTCATTTTTTGTAAAATTCTTTTTTGCTTTATATACAGCGGCAATATTATCTAACACCTTCATCAGCAATTTGTCACTACCAGATTTAGTACGGATAATAGTTAAAGCTTCCCCGTAAGTCTTTTCAGCTTTATCATAATTATTTTCTGCTGAATATAGCAGGCCTCTTTCATTTAATGCGCTGGCATATTCAGATGAGCTATCGCCAAATTTTTTTAAGTTAACCCATATAATTTGTTCCCATAATGAATCGGATTTTTTATACTGAGCCGTTTTTTTATAAATGGTCGCCAGGTTTTCAAGGTTTGTAATGTACCCGGTGTTTTCTTCCCCCACTGTCTTTTTTTGAAAAGCTATTGTTTGTATCAAAAGAGGTTCGGCTTTTACATATTGCGCTGACCTCGAATACAAAGCAGCAAGGTCAAAAATGGCTTCTATATATTCCACATGTTCCTCACCCAATAATTTTTTTCTATTTGCTATAAGCTCCAGATAGACGGATTCTGCTTTTCGTATATTATTCCGATTATTATAATGAACAGCTAGGTTATTTAAAAAAGATAAAAACAGGTCAAAGCTGTTTGTTGT
>NZ_JACMOO010000023.1 GCF_014377975.1 Ferruginibacter sp. | reverse complement strand
TTAACCATTTCTCTAACTACTTCAGAAATAGCCTCTTCCTTTTTAAGGCCAAAGGCAAACCCGTAAAATGCAAATTTGGATTTGCTGTCGGCCGTTAACTCTGTATGGTGCGCCAGAACTACTTTTGATGCATTAGCGTATTGTGCGGGAATATTTCTTACTTTAAATTGAGGCTTATTCCATGCCCATACCTGCTTTCGCATGTCTTCTGATTCTTTCCGGTATTTTTCGGCTTCCCTGGTTTGAGCATTTGCAGGAGTAAAAATAGTAGAGATAATAACTGTAACGGACAATAAAAAACTTTTCATTGAGTACTAATTTTTTTGCGTGAATACAATTTGCTGGTTATAAAAGTTGAGAAGTTGTTCAATATCCTTATTCCATTGATTAAAATTTTGAGTTTTTATTTCTGTATCGTTCAGGATGATTTCGTTTTTGTAAAACAGTTTTTCTGACACAATATTATAAGATGCAGTAAAGCTATACCCTGGCTGTTTGATGCTTAATTTTTCAGGCAGACTAGTTATTACTTTGCCAGCAGGTATTTGGATTTCTGTTTCAAAAATGAGGTTATTTTTAAAGTCAAGCCAATAAGGTTGTTTTCTTTTATCAATATCAATTTTAAAGCTTTCCAGGTTGCGGCGATTGTCTGCATCCAGGTAAGTCTCTTTATCAAAAACAGTCAGTGCATCTTTCCATAATACATCATACTCTACTTTTAAATCGCTGTTATAGTTAATAATATTTGTAATTTTTAAGTTGCTTATTTCAAAGTTTTGTTTTCCTTTTGCCAAAAATTGTTTTAAAGCATTTTCCTGTTTATCCTGTTTTATTTCGTTCAGTGAAGAAAGCATCCATTCTTTGTTTTCTCCTTTCCAAACCTGTGTTACATGGCCCTTTAGGTTATTGCCTTCCATTAAGAATTTCCTGCTTTCTGTTGCAGTATTTTGTAAATAATTTGCCACCGGAACCTTTTCTAATAAATATTGGTTTCCATTTTCCATTAAAGTTTGCCGTCCCTGTATTCTCTCTGCAATTTCACCATAGCCGATATATTTTTCGGTAGCATCTAAAAACACGGGTTTACCTTTATTCATCCAGGCGCAAATCATGTGGTTATCTACCGACAAGGAAGGTGTGCTATAATCATACGCAATGTGTTTGGTACCTATCCAGCATCTGCGGGCATCTAGTTTAATGGAATGCAGCATTTCGGTTAACAGGTTTGCCATGCCTTTGCAGTCGCCATATTTTTTTCGTAACACTTCCTGTGCCTTTTCTGGCTTAAAACCTGCCAGGCCATTTTCAAAAGCGATGTACCTGATATTGTCCTGTACCCACTGGTAAATCTTTTTTACTTTTTCTTCATCTGTTGTAAGACCCGTAACAATTTCTTCCGTTTTTTCTTTCACAGCTTTTGGATCATTCCCGATTTGCGACACCAATTTTTTGTACCACTCGTATTGCTCCTTAACCGTACTGAAATAAATGTATTTTTCATCTTTTGGCTGAGCTGATTTACACATAACCAAAATGTGCGGTACAAAATAAGAAGGGCCCGGAGCCGACGGCTCATTGTGCAGGGCCGGCATATTCTTCATAGTATAGGTATACACTGTTTCATCCCCATTTTGCACAATATTTTTTTCAATCTTATAGGCTTTAAAATTATACTCCTTTAATTCAACCTGCATCCAGAAAGGAACTGTTATTTTTATTTCCTGTCCGGTAATTTCCTGTCCTTCTGTAAAATAAATACTGGTGAAGTAACGGGGGTCGAGCGTTGTTTTTTTAAATTTTACTTCTGATGTGCTTCCTTTTTTCAAGAGCGGCAACTGGAAAAAGCACACATGTGCATCAGAATAAAAAACACCATCCGAATTATAATACTCATACTTCGGTATAATGCCATTCTTTTTAGAATCGTTTACATAAATATCTACCTCATCTATGGTTTCCACATCGCTGTAAAATTCTACCACCGGGATATCTGTTCTGTAGCTATTGCAGGTGAATAGTTTCCTGCTTTCTTCCTTTACCTGAACCGGATGTTCGGCATTGCCCCTGATAAACCTAAACTCTTTTTTCGATTGGCTGATAACAATATTTTTTGCATCGTCTGCCGCAGTTTGGGCATTTAAAAAAAAGGACGACGCAATAGTTAGTATAACGATTAGCAGTTTTTTCATGGACAGTTTTTGACTGAATAGTGAACGAAAGATAGGATTAAAAAGTATGAGAACGAGAACGGTTTTTAGTTAACTGAATATTATTCGCAGTCAAAATACCCTACTTTAAATTTGTGGGTGATTGCGGGTGTAAAAAAAGCTGCACAAATTTGTGCAGCTTAATAATGTGTGTGTACGATAGCATGGCTTGCCCGGCAATGCTAATTACCTGCTGTAATTTGGCGCTTCCTTGGTAATGGCAATGTCGTGTGCATGGCTTTCCCGCATACCGGCATTGGTTATTTTTACAAAGGTTGCATTTTGTAAAGTCTTAATATTACTGGCACCGCAGTAGCCCATACCAGCTCTTAAACCTCCGGTGTACTGGTAAACAATTTCTTTTAAAGAACCCTTAAAAGCAACACGTCCTTCAATACCTTCCGGCACAAATTTCTTTACATCTGCATCAGCATCCTGAAAATAACGGTCGCTGCTTCCCTGCGACATTGCGCCAAGCGACCCCATGCCGCGGTACTGCTTAAATCTTCTGCCTTCATAAATAATAGTTTCACCGGGGCTTTCTTCTGTACCTGCAAAAACATTGCCCATCATAACACAACTTGCACCTGCTGCCAATGCTTTCACCATATCGCCGGTGTAGCGTATACCGCCATCGCTGATGATGCCAACATTCTTTCCTTTTAATGCAGCGGCAGCTTCCATTACGGCAGTTATTTGCGGTACGCCGGTACCAGCAACTATACGTGTGGTGCAGATAGAACCCGGTCCAATACCCACTTTCACTGCATCGGCACCTGCATCGGCCAATGCTTTTGCTCCGGCAGATGTGGCTACGTTGCCTGCAATAACCTGTATGCCTTTAAATGTTTTTTTAATAGATTTTAAAGCATCAATAACGGCTTTTGTGTGACCATGAGCGCTATCTAAACATATAATATCTACGCCTGCACGATGAAGTGCTTCAACTCTATCTAAAATATCTTTTGTAATACCCACACCGGCACCAACAAGCAGTCTGCCAAAAGAATCCTTTACTGCATTTGGATGGCTCTTTAATTTTAAAATATCTCCAAAAGTAACAAGGCCAATCAGTTTGCCAGCTTTATTTACTACAGGTAATTTTTCAATTTTATTTTTTTTAAAGATAAGTTCAGCTTTTTTAAGGTCAGTACCTTCAGGTGCGGTAATGAGGTTTTCTTTTGTCATTATCGTGCTTACCTTTTCCTTATAGTTGGTTTCAAAGCGAAGGTCGCGGTTGGTAAGGATACCTAACAATTTTTGTGCACCGTCCACTATCGGAATACCTCCAATTTTATTTTCTCTCATCAGGCGAATTGCCTCGCCAATGGTAGCATCCGGGCTTAATGTAAGCGGATCTAATATCAACCCATTTTCACTGCGCTTTACTTTTTTTACCTGGTCGGCCTGTTGTTCAATACTCATATTTTTATGCAGTATGCCCAGGCCGCCTTCCCGTGCCAGTGCTATGGCGAGTGCTGCTTCTGTAACGGTATCCATTGCTGCGCTAAGCATAGGAACATTTAAAGTAATTGATTTTGTGAGTTTTGCAGTGATTTCAACTTCTCTTGGTAATACTTCAGAGTAAGCAGGCATAAGTAAAACGTCATCGAACGTTAAGCCTTCACCGAAAAATTTTTTTGATTTTGTTTGAGTGGAAGTGTTATTTATTGTTGCCATGGGTAAAGATATACCAAAAATCAATTAACCCAAAACGAAAGCAATTACTCAACCAATTCATTCACTTATTTTATACACTTTGCCAGGTAAACTGTCAACTATCCCATTCATTTCAAGCATTAACAATGCAGCAGCCATGGCACTGCTGCTGAGACCGCTTTTAAAATACAACTGATCTATCTGGATGCTTTCCTGTTGTTGCAAAATATCAACTACAATTTTTTCATGGGCAGTAAATTCTAAAAATAATTCCCGTTGTTTTTTATGCGCTGGTTTTGTTGGTGGTTTCCAGTTCATTATTTCAAGCAAATCATCTCTGCCGGAAATTAAAGAAGCTTTATTATTTTTTATTAAATAATTGCAACCTTCACTTTTAATATCTGTTGTTTTGCCAGGTATGGCAAAAACATCTTTGTTATAACCATTGGCTAATTCGGCCGTAATTAAAGAGCCACCCTTTTTACTGCTTTCTATCACTACCAGCGCATCGCACATACCCGCCACAATGCGGTTGCGTTTAGGAAAGTTTTGTTTATCAGGGTTGGTATTTTTTAAAAATTCGGTAAGTAGTCCACCTTGCTCTACCATTTGTTTGGCCAGGTTTTTATTTTGCGGGGGATAAATTCTGTCAAGGCCGTGGGCCAGTACGCCCACAGTGGGCAGGTTATTTTTTAAGGCTGCTTTATGGGCGATGGTATCAATGCCGTAGGCAAGCCCGCTCACGATCAACACGTTTTCCGATTGTAGTTCTTCTACCAGTTTTTCACAGGCTGCTTTGCCATATTCACTGTGGTTTCTGGTGCCTACAATTGAAATTATTCTGCTGGTATTTAAATCAGCTGTACCTCTGTAATACAGTAACAGCGGACTGTCGTAGCAGTTTAATAACCGTTGGGGATAATCTTTACCAGTTATAAAAAGCGGCGTTATTTTATATTGTTCAATAAATTTTATTTCGGCTTCACAGCTGGTAAAATCAGTAAATGATTTCAGGCTGCCGGCCCTAACGGTACCAATGCCGTCTATATTTTCAAGTTCCTTCTTTTTAGCTTTAAAAACAGATTGTGCATCGCCATAAATATTTACCAATGCCCTGGCATGTACATCACCAATATTGGGCACCAGCGTCAGGGCTATTTGATAAACTAAATCAGACATGATAAATGCAGATTGATAAAAAGTATAACAATAATAAAAAACTTTTTACCAAAACGTACTATTAATTGCTGATCACACTTAATTCCGTTCTTCTGTTTAGTGCTTTGCCTTGTTCTGTGTTGTTATCAGCAATGGGTTTTGCAATGCCAAGACCTTTAAACTGCAGGCGTTCCCTGGCAATTTGTTGACTGGCCAGCAGGTAATTTACAACAGCCAGTGAGCGGTCGTTTGAAAGTACCAGGTTATCTTGTGGCTTGCCTACATTATCGGTATAGCCGCTTATTAAAATTTTCAGTTTGGGGTTATCGTTCATTAACTGAATCACTTTATCCAGTTCAACAATGGATGCTGGTTTTAATGCTGTTTTTTTTGTGTCGAAAAAAATATTTTTTAAAATGATGGATGCGCCGGCTTCAATGGGCTGTAGTGGAATATCTGCGGTATAGACCGAATCGCTGCTGGCATCAATATTATAATTTTCGGAAAAAAAGAGATAGCCTTTTCGGTTTACATTAAAAGCATAGTCTTTGCCCACTGGTAAAGTAGTTAAATAATTTCCATCCTCATCGGTTTGCACCTTGCTTACTAAACGGCGTGTATTGATGTCAGTTAGTTCAACCGAAGAAGGTAAACCATTTTTTGTTTTGGCATCAAATACTTTTCCTTTTACCCACAATGTTTTGGGTGGTTGTATGTCTTCCCTCAATTGAAAACTGTACAGGTCTAATCCGCCACGGGTGTCTGTGCCATCGCTTGCATAGTAAGCTGTTTTGCCATCTGCGGCAACAATCAAAGAGCCTTCTTCGTCAATGGTATTAATCGGGTACCCTAAATTTTCAGGTTCGCTCCAGCTACTGTCGGCTAGTTTTTTTGAGAAGAATAAATCTGTTTGTCCATAACCCGGATGACCGTTGCTGTTGAAGAACAAGGTTTGATTATCGGCATACATAAAAGAGCAACTTTCATCGCCGGTTGTATTAATAGTGGGACCAAGGTTTTCGGGCCGGCTCCATTTGCCGGTATTGCTTCTGTGGGTTACCCAAATGTCTTTGCCACCATAGGTGCCAGACTGATTGCTTGAAAAATAAAGATCTCTTTTATCAGGAGATAAGGAAGGAGATGATTCCCAGAAATCGGTGTTTACAATGGGGCCTATATTTTCAGCTTCGCTCCAGCTGTTTTTTGTTTTAAAAGAAATATATAAATCACAACTGCCCTGGCCTTCCGGATAATTACAGCCGGTAAAAATAATCCATTCCCCATCCTGCGAAATATTTTGTGCACCTTCATTTAAATTGGTATTTACCTTTCCACCCAGCGGTTTTGCTTTACTCCATTTTCCATCCACCAGGTCGCATTCATAAAAGTCTTCATCGCCTGCAATACGCCGGGTAAAAATTAATTTTTTGCCATCAATGGTCAGTGAAGGATAATATTCAAGGGCATCTGAATTAACACTGTCTCCCAAGTTTTTCCGTGCAAAAACATAATTTTTTACCGGATGTTTTTTATCATAGTCAATGGCAAATTCGTAGGTGCTTTTACGGTAGTTACCTGCCTTTATGCTTTGCGCATTTAAAGTGGGATTGGTTAAAAATTCAGTAACTGCCATTAATGCTTTTTGAAATTGACCCATACCTGCAAGCGAAATGGAGTAGGGGAGCAAATATGTTTTTGCAAAAACTGCATCCAATTTCAATGCGGCTTCAAAATTAATTACAGAAGAATCATATTTTTTGCGGTCGGCATAAATACCTGCTTTTGTTAACCAGGCTTCTACAAATTTTGGGTCAATGGCAATTGCTTTATCAATGTTGGCAATGGCAGCATCATATTTTTGATCCAGGGCATTTTGATACGCCGATTCATAAATGGCGTAAGCTTTTTTATTTACTTTTTCGGGATCGTACCACTGGCCAAGGCTTACAGCCGAAACAAATAATGATATAACTATTAGCAGAATTGCCTTATTAAAAATGTTTTTTTTGATTGTCATTTACCATTAATTGTAAGATGAAGGTAAAACGAATTAAAAAGAAAAAATTATGATGGCTGTTAAAGTTCCAAACGGTGAAAGCTTTTTGCTTTTTGATTTATGGTACATTAATGTATTTGTGTATCTGCAACGAAAGTTGCCATTGGGGATGCGCTTTAATATAATCAATAATCAGCGGCGTAACGATGGAGGCCTTGTCCCATTCGGGTTGTAAATATAATTTGCAATGCGGGTTCACCTGTGCTGCATATTTTTCTGCCCAGGCAAAATCTGACTGATTAAAAATTACCACTTTTAATTCATGAGCAAATGGAATTACTTCCGGCAGCGGTGCTTTAAATTTTTTTGGCGATAAACAGATCCAGTTCCAGTTGCCGCTTAATGGATGGGCGCCGGAGGTTTCAATATTGGTTTCAAAACCCTTTGCCTGCAAGGAAGCCGTAAGCGCTGTTAAGTTGTGCATTAAAGGTTCGCCACCTGTAATTACCACCAGTTTGGCGGGGGTTGCAGCAACTGTTTTAATAAGTTCGTCCACTGCTATTAATGGATGTTTTGCCGCATCCCAGCTATCTTTTACATCGCACCAGACACAACCTACATCGCATCCCCCCAGGCGGATAAAATAAGCTGCCCTGCCCTGGTGGCCGCCTTCACCCTGTATGGTGTAGAAGTGCTCCATTACAGGAAGTTGTCGTGATTTAGCTGAATAAGTCTGAGTCATTTTTATATTAATAATTCGAAATGAAAGTTTACCGGTACGCTGCGGTGAAAGATCCCGGGAGGTATGCGGTAAAAGTGAGTGACACAACGATGCTGATTGATAAACAACTGCTGGTGACACAATAATTATTTTTGTTCACACGCATTGTAAGTATTCATCAGTAACGCTGCAATGGTCATTAATCCTACACCACCGGGAACCGGCGTTATGTAACTGCATTTTGGTGCTACGTTTACAAAATCAACATCACCCTTAATGGCAAAGCCCGATTTTTTTGTGATATCTTTTACCCTTGTAATTCCTACGTCAATTACCACCGTATTTTCTTTTACCATATCGGCTTTTAAGAAGCCAGGTATGCCCAGGGCTGCTACAATAATATCGGCCTGCAAACAAATTTCCCTGAGGTTATGTGTATGACTGTGGCAAACGGTAACCGTACAATTACCAGGGTAAGTATTGCGGCTTAATAAAATACTGATGGGCCTTCCAACAATATTACTTCGCCCAATTACCACGGCATGTTTGCCCTTGGTGTCAATTTTATAATGTTCCAGCATCAGTAAAATGCCATATGGCGTAGCCGGAATAAAAGTGGGTAAACCCTGCACCATCTTACCAATACTCATCGGGTGAAAACCATCTACGTCTTTATCCGGATGAATAAGACTGATAATTTTTGCTTCGCTGATTTGCTTTGGCAGTGGCAATTGAACAAGTATTCCATCCACATCACCATCCGCATTCAACTGTTCAATTGCAGTTACCAGTGTTGCCTCATCAACGGTTTCCGGTAGCCTGATCAGTGAACTTTTAAAACCAACTTCTTTACAATTTTTTACTTTACTGGCCACGTAGGTTTCACTGGCACCATTGCTGCCAATTAAAATCGCGGCGAGGTGAGGCGTTTTTTTGCCCGCACTTTTTAATGCATCGGTTTTAATTTTTATTGCATCTTTTACAGCCTGCGATACAATTTTTCCATCTAAAATTTGCATGATGCAAAAGTAACTACTATTGAGAAAACTATTTCAGGTGAAAAATTATTGTTATATTACTATTGTTAAATCAGTAGCGTCTTGAAAAGAAACATTTTTGCAGCCGCCCTTTTAATTATTTTGATAAAGCAGTCGTTTTCTCAATCCCTTAGGCAACCTATATCTGCCATTTACACTAATGTTGCAGCTTACAGTACACAACAAGGTGATGTTTTATCTTATTTAAATAACCAGGCAGCTTTAGTTCAGGTAAAAAATGTGGCTGCGGGAGTGTATGGCGAAAGGCGGTTTTTATTAACAGCCACCAGCATGTATGCTGCAGCAGTGGCTATTGCTACCAATAACGGTCATTTCGGTTTTAATGTTAAGTACAGTGGTTTCAAAAACTTTACTGAAAGCCAAATTGGGATGGCATACGCCCGTAGTTTGGGTAAAAAGGTTGATGTAGGTATACAGTTTAATTATTATAGTTACCGCGTTCCATCCTACAAAAGTGCGGGTACGGTAAATGTTGAAATTGGTACCATTATTCACCTGACGGATAAGCTGAATATGGGGCTGCATGTATACAATCCGGTTGGTGGAAAATTTTCAAAAACCAATGAAAAACTTACTGCTGCAGTTACTGTTGGAGCAGGCTATGATGTGAACGAAAATTTTTTTATCGGTACTGAAATTGTGAAGGAAGAAAATTTACCCGTGAATATTAATACGGGTATTCAGTATCATTTTATGAAACAGTTTTTTGCAAGGGCAGGCATTGCATCTGCTACTTCAGCTGGCTACGCTGGTTTTGGTGTTGCCTGGAATAATTTAAGGTTAGATGTTACAGGTAGTTTTCATCCGCAACTGGGTTTATCGCCCGGGTTATTATTAATAATGAATATTGGAAAGGCCGCTAAAACCGCTGATAATGAATAATCGTAAAAAAGATACTCCCTATTTTTTACTGGCGATTACTGGCAGTGGTAAATATTTTTTATGGGTGATGGGATTATTTTTATTACCAGATTTATTAAGTGCGCAGCTACCTGAAATACCCACTGTTACTGGAGAACAGCAGTTGGAAGCCATCACAGAAAGCAATGATGATGCGGAAACAGAAGATGATTCTTTTTTGCAGTCAATGCAACATTTTTTAAAAGATCCTGTAAATCTTAATACGGCTGATGCTGCACTATTGAAAGAATTGGTGATCGTTTCCCCCATGCAGATTCAAAACTTAATAGCCTATCGAAATTTATTAGGCAACTTCATAAACATGTACGAATTACAGGCGGTTCCGGGATGGAGTATTGGCCTTATAAACCGACTGCGTTCAATTATAACAATTAGTAGCAAGATAGAAATAGCAAGTTCAATGAGCGAGCGGCTCAGTGGTGGAAACAGGTCAATGCTGATAAGAGTATCGCAGGTTATGGAGCAATCGAAAGGGTACAGATTAAATGAAACAGCTGCGCCAAATTTTTATCCAGGATCGCCTCAGAAACTATTTGTGCGTTACAAATACCAATATAAAAATATTTTGCAATATGGTATTCTGGCAGAAAAGGATGCAGGAGAGGAATTTTTTAAAGGAACACAAAAAAAGGGATTTGATTTTTATTCAGCACATATTTTTGTACACAACCTCGGCATCATAAAACAATTGGCGCTGGGCGATTTTACGGTTAACATGGGGCAGGGTTTAATTCAGTGGCAAAGCCTGGCTTTTAGAAAAAGTGCTAATATAACCGGTATCAAAAGACAGTTATCCGTTTTGCGTCCTTATAACTCTGCGGGTGAAATATATTTTCACAGAGGCGCAGGGATTACCATTGGAAAAAATAATTGGGAAGCAACTTTTTTTGCATCTTACAAAAAAGTAGATGCAAATTTTGTAGCAGATACTATAAACAACGACAACTTTATTACCTCCTTACAAACATCGGGACTGCACAGAACCAAAAATGAAACATACAATAAAGGGGTTCAGCAACAACTTACTTTTGGCGAAAATTTTGGGTATACTAAAAATAATTTTCATATCGGGTTTAATGCCATTCAGTATCATTTTCAGCTCCCAATATTTAAAGCAGTAGTGCCTTATAATATTTATGCGCTTACAGGAAATAAATTGGGTAATTACAGTATCGATTACAGTTATACTTTTAAAAATATACATTTTTTTGGTGAGGCGGCAGTGAGCAATAATTTTGCGAAAGCCTTTGTAAATGGATTACTCATTAGTGTGGATGCCAATGTTGATATGAGTTTTTTATACCGGAATATTTCAAAAAAATACCAGTCTTTATATTCCAATGCCTTTACAGAAAATACGGTTCCCAACAATGAAACAGGCATGTTTGGTGGTATCAGTATGCGGCCAAATGATTTTTGGCGCATTGATGCCTATGCTGATTTATATAAATTTCCGTGGCTGAAATATTTAACCGATGCGCCATCAGTTGGTGCAGATTACCTGTTGCAAACAACTTACAAACCCAATAAGCAACTGGAAATATATTTACGGTATCATACCGAATCAAAATCTAAAAATTTTAATCCGGATATACTTCCTTTCTCTCCGGTGGTAAGTAAACCAAAACAGAATTTAAGGGCGCAGGTAAGTTATAAAATAAATTCTGCCATTACTTTTCGCAATCGGGTAGAAATGGTTTGGTTTGATAAAAAAGGGCAAGATGCGCAAAATGGTTTCTTATCTTTTGTGGATATAATTTATAAGTCCATGCTAAAAAAATATTCAATAGGTGTACGCTTGCAATATTTTGAAACAGGGGGTTATGACAGCCGCTTATATGCGTATGAAAATGATGTATTGTACAGTTACTCTATACCAGTTTTTTACGATAAAGGGTTTAGGTATTACTTCAATTTTAATTATGATTTGAATAAGAAATTTACAGTGTGGTTAAGATGGGCGCAAACCATTTATAAAGATAAAAAGAACATTGGTAGCGGGCTTGATGAGATACCTAGTAATAAAAAATCTGAAATAAAAATACAGCTTCAGTATCGTTTTTAATATTGTGGGCTAAAATGTTTTGAATGATTTTATTGAAAACAGAAGTAGTTAAAATTTTATAATGGCTATTTCATACTTTTGTCGGGCAGTGATACTATTAATTACCGTAACCACTTTTAAAATTTTAATATGCCCGATCAGCAGGTTCCAAATCAAATAAATATTGAGATATCAGAAGAGGTATCCGAAGGCCAGTATGCCAACCTGGTTATTATTACCCATAGCCATGCAGAGTTTATTATGGACTTTGTAAACGTAATGCCTGGTACACCAAAAAGCAAAGTAAAAAGCCGTATTATTTTAACTCCCTTTCATGCAAAGCGATTTATGAAAGCAATAATAGAAAACGTAAAAAAGTTTGAAACTGCCAATGGAACCATACAGGATATGGAAGCGCTGGAAATTCCTTTTACTTTCGGGGGACCTACTGCGCAGGCATAAATAAGTACTATTTTTTGTACAATTATAAAAGGCCGCCATCGGAAAAACTATAGTAACCTTCTTCGCTTACAATCAGGTGATCCATTACTAAAATGTCCAGGTAATGAGCGGCTGTTTTTATTTTTTGGGTAAGCTCTTCATCCGCTTTACTAGGTTTCAAATTTCCGGATGGGTGATTGTGACAAAGGATAATGGAAGTGGCTTCCTGTTCCAGCGCAATTTTTAAAATTATTCTTGGGTCTGCCACAGTGCCCGTTAATCCTCCGCGGCTTATAATTTCAAAATGGTTGATTTTATTTGCTTTGTTTAAAAACAAAACCGCAAATACTTCATAATTAAAATCTTTAATGCTAGTCCGTAAATATTGAGCAATGTCGCCGCTTGTTTTAATTACAGTTTTTTCCAATGCAGCCGAGGCATGCCTTCTCCGGCCAATTTCCAAAGCAGCCGCAATGGTAATGGCTTTTGCTATCCCGATTCCTTTTATTTTTTGTAGTTCTTTTAAAGAAAGTTTGCCCAATTCGTTTAGGTTATGACCACCCAGATGTAATACTTCTTTGGCAAGTTCAACCGCTGACTTTTCTTTGCTACCATTGTTTATCAAAATTGCAAGCAATTCTGAATCGCTTAAAACGGCAGCTCCTTTTAATAACAACTTCTCTCTTGGCCTGTCGTCTACAGCCCAGTTTTTTATAGACGTGGAAGGTTTGTTGATATTTTCCATTGTATAAATTTAAACATCAGTTTATAAACGATAGTTTTGCACCATCTTAATATTCGTTCATCTTCCAATTGAAATTATATGTCATACAACGCAAAACTTTTTTCCGGCACCGGCTCTCAGTACCTATCGGAGGCCATTGCCCAAAAATTTGGCGAGCCTTTAGGTAAAGTAAATATACAACGCTTTAGCGATGGAGAGATTGGCGTGGAATTTCAGGAAAGTATCCGTGGCCAGTTTGTATTTTTAATTCAAAGTACTTTTTCTCCTACCGATAATTTGATGGAGTTGCTATTAATGATTGATGCAGCAAAAAGAGCTTCGGCCTATAAAGTAATTGCAGTAATGCCCTATTATGGCTATGCCCGGCAAGACAGAAAAGACAGGCCGAGGGTGGCCATAGGCTCAAAACTGGTAGCCAATATGCTTACTGCTGCGGGAGCAGACAGGGTTGTTACGATGGATTTACATGCTCCGCAGATACAGGGTTATTTTGATATTCCTGTAGACCATCTTGATTCTTCTGCCATATTCATTCCATACATCGAAAGTTTAAATCTAGAAAACCTCACTTTTGCAGCACCTGATGTGGGTAGTGCAAACCGGATCCGCGAAATAGCTACTTATTTTGAAAGCGAAATGGTTATTTGTGACAAGCATCGTAAAAGAGCCAATGAAATTGCCAGTATGGTTGTTATTGGAGATGTTACAGACAGAGATATTGTGCTGATAGATGACATCTGCGATACCGGTGGTACCCTGGCAAAAAGCGCAGGATTGTTAAAAGAAAAGGGAGCCCGAAGTATAAGAGCCTTTTGTACACATCCTGTTTTAAGTGGCAATGCATACGAAAATATTGAAAACAGTGTGCTGGAAGAACTGGTGGTTTGCGACACCATTCCTATCAGGCACCATGTAGGCAAAATAAGAGTGGTTTCAACTGCCGAACTTTTTGCTATTGCAATTCGGAATGCATTGGAAAATAAGAGTATTAATAGCCTTTTTTTACGCAGCCGCATGGCGAGTAAGAATATCTAAGGGCTTAATTATTAAGGCATTGGCGCAATTGATGCGGGTGTTATTAGGATACCAATTATCATTTAAATAATTATCCATTATTTTCCTACCTTTGCGCCTCATAAAAAATAATTAAATGAAAACGATTACAATCGAAGGACAAATCAGGACCGAATTTGGCAAAAAAGCCACCCGCCAGCTTCGCCTTGAGGAAAAAGTGCCAGCTGTAATTTACGGAGGTGCTGAGGAGATTAATTTTGCTGCTCCTGCAACTGCTTTTAAAAACATTGTGTACACGCCGGACTTTATGGTGGTAGAGGCTACCATCGGTGAAAAAAAATACAGATGTGTTTTAAAAGACTTGCAGTTTGATAAAGTAAGTGATCAATTAATACATGTAGATTTTTTAGAACTGGTAGAAGACAAAAAAGTAATAGTTACTTTGCCGCTTAAGTTTACCGGAGCTCCTGCAGGTGTTAAAGCTGGTGGTAAACTGGTTACAAAAATGAAAAACCTAAAAGTTAAATTGTTGCCTAAATATTTACGGGAAAATATTGAACTGGATATTACCAACCTTGCATTGAATGAAAATTTAAGGGTACAGGACGTAAAGGCTGATAACATGGAGATTATGAATTCGCCACGTATTCCTATTGCTTCCATAACAATGACCCGCCAGTTAAAACAGGAAGAAGCTGCTGCCCCTAAAGGTGCTGCTCCCGCTAAGGCTGCTCCTGCTAAAACTGCTCCTGCAAAAACTGCGGCCCCTGCTGCTGCTAAAGCTGCACCTGCTGCAAAAAAATAAGTTGATTTATTGTATTTTATATTAAAAAAATGCCCTGCTTTTACAGGGCATTTTTTTAATCGGGCAACTATAAACTTTAATTACCTTTGGCCACTTAAATTAATATTATGGGAATGGATAGAAATACAGTGATTGGTTTTGTGTTGATAGGTTTGTTGTTAATGGGCATGTTTTATTTTAATAATAAGGGCAATGCTGCCTTTCAGGCGGAACAACAAAGGATGGAGGATTCAGTTAAAAGATCTAAGCCCAAAGTTGATTTAGCAAAACAAAAAACCGATTCGCTGAGGTTTGATTCTACCCGGAGAGAAAAAGCAGCCGGTAGCCTGCAGCAATCTTCTTCCACAACAGAAGAATTAACTACGCTGGAAAATGAAGTGATGAAAATTACTTTTACCAACAAAGGAGGGCAACCAAAAACAGTTGAATTAAAAAATTATAAAACCCTGGATGGTAAAACGGTTATTGTGCAAAAGGGTGATTTTAATAAAATTTCTTACGATATTAATTCGGGTGAAAATCAAAAGGCCAATACAGCCGATCTTGCTTTTGTTACCGGCACCAAAACAAACAATGCAGATAAAAGTCAAACCATCAGCTTTATCATCAAAGATTCGGCAGGCCAGCAAATCACGCATCAATACACGTTGCATCCAAATGATTATTTGATCGACTTTGCAATTGTATTAAATGGTACGGATAAACTAGTGGCTCAACATACCATTAATCTGCAATGGCAAACCCAAACCAACCAGATTGAAAAAGACGAAGCATATGAAAAACAACAAACCCATATTTGTTATTTAACAGATGGAGGGTACGATTTTACCATGCTGGGTAATACTGGCGATGACAAAAAATTTGAAAAACCGGTTGACTGGCTTTCGGTAAAACAACAATTTTTTATAACTGCCCTTGTAAACAAAAACAAATTTCAAACTGCCGAAATTAAATGGGTTGTACCAGCAGATACTTCTTTGCATATTTTAGCGCAAACAGTAGCTAACTGCCGCGTTAATTTACCAGCAGGCAACGAGGCAACTGTTCCCTTACAATTATATTATGGCCCCAGCGATTACCATGTACTAAAAGTCTACAATAATCAAATGGAAAATATTGTACCTTATGGCAGCGGTATTTTTGCATTTGTAAAATACATCAACAGACATTTGCTTTTACCTGTATTTGACCTGTTGAGAAAAAACGTGGCAAGTATGGGCATTGTAATTTTATTGCTTACACTTTTTATCCGGTTACTTACATCACCAATTTTATATAAAAGTTATGTAAGCGGGGCAAAAATGAAAGCTTTAAAACCTGAGATTGATAAGTTGAAGGAAAAGCACGGGGAGGATAAACAGGCGTTTAGTATGGACCAGATGAAACTATGGAAGTCAGCAGGAGTAAGCCCTTTGGGTGGCTGTTTGCCGGCGGTGCTACAGATACCGATATTTATGTCTTTGTATTATTTCTTTCAGTCTAACATTTCATTGCGGGGGCAAAATTTTCTTTGGGCAAAAGATCTGGCTGCTTATGATTCTATTTATGATCTTCCTTTTACTATCCCTTTTTATGGTGATCATGTAAGTCTGTTTACACTTACAGCCGTACTAACCAGTTTATTAATTTCAATTTACAGCATGACGAATATGCAGGATAATTCCAATCCTGTTATGAAATACATGCCTTATATTTTCCCTGTTTTATTGTTAGGTGTTTTTAATAAGTTACCGTCAGCACTTACCTGGTATTACACCATCTCCAATACGATCACATTGATTTTGCAGATTGTGATTCAGAAATACATTATTGATCATGATAAAATTCTGGCACAGATAGAAGCGAACAGGAAAAAGCCAGTAAAGCAAAGTAAGTTGCAGGAAAGAATACAAGCCATGCAGGATACAAATAAAAAAGTGCAGGATTTAAAAGCTAAAACTCAAAAAAAGTAAAATACAAATTGTTAAATATCGAAGCCTGCATGTGTTAATAACCTGCAGGCTTTTTCATGAAGCCTGTTTCAGATATTTTGGCAAAGGATTTCACTATCTTTATGAAATTCAAATAATGAAAATTATGAAAGGGGCAGCAATGATTTTAATGATGGTATTGAGTTCTTATTTGTATGCGCAAAAAACCGTTTCTGAAGGAACTTTATTGTACACAATATCCACCTCCCAATCTGATAATAAAGCTTCGCAGCCTGATCCGTTAAGTGGAGCGACCAACACTATTTATTTAAAGGGAAGTTTAAGCAAAACTGAAATGGCAAGTCCATTAGGAAAAGAGACGACCATCTACGATGCTAAAAGCGGCACAGGAGTTATCTTAAAGGAATACAGTGGACAGAAACTAATGATCACCTTGACTAAGGATAATTGGGTAACTCAAAATAAAAAATTTGAAGGAATAGTTTTTGTTCCAACTTTGGAAAGAAAAAATATTGCAGGGTATAATTGTATTAAGGCTACAGCCAAATTAAAGGATGGCAACGAAATGATTGTTTACTATGCGCCGGAAGTAAATGTCAATGATAAAAATTATAGTCAGTTATTTAAAAATTTACCAGGTCTGGCTGTGGAATACGAATTTGAAAGCGGTAAATTAAAATTTAAATATACACTTGCTTCTATTGATCTGGGCGCAGTACCTGCATCAAAATTTGATATTCCCAAATCTGGTTACAGGGTAATGACGTATGATGAAAGCCGCATCGGAGGGAAAAACACTAATTAAAAAAGACCTTCATCTGGAAGGTCTTCAAATATTTTCTTAATAAACTGATTTTACTATTAATGACTTCTGATGATAATTTTCATTCCGGTATAACCTTGGGTTATTTCAGGAATAATAATTTTATGTTTGTAAGGAATAACATAAGTAATGTTGCCTTTCTGATAAGTGATTAAAGAATTAGATATAATATTGTTTCCAACTGTTTCAGTTTGATTTAAAAGACTACCCGTATAACTTAAACCTGATTTAAGATTAAAGGGGATAGAATTTTTAAGGGTGGTAGGAGTATAGATGTTTAAAATTGTTTTATTTTTCTTTTTTCCAGCTCCTCTATCAGCCATTGCCACATGTGCCAGACCAAACAGGAGAGCAATTGTGAGTAATTTTTTGGTGACTGTTTTCATTTTAAATAAATTTAACAAATACAAAGATATATTAAAATTCTGTGAAAATATGATTCAATGTACAAAAAATACCTGTCTTTTGTCCATTACACAATTTATTTGTCGCTAGCCTATATTTGAAAATTTCTTTTTCAGTGGCAACAATTATCAGTTTTTAACTTTTTCATCAAATCCATTTTCTTTACAAGTAGTTATCTACTGGCGTTACTAATGGTATCGGCATTTACAATAAAGGAAACAATTTTGTTAGATAAATTGGTACCTGCTTTGATGTAATCGGATGTTATCTTTTTGGAATAATTGGATGAAGTAATAATACCTTTCGTAATTTAATTTTTCTAACTCTTCGGAACTAAGTATTAATATTGTAAGCATTTTCAGAAGTAGTTTACTAAAGGTGTTTACTTTTTTATAAAAGCATGTTACATTTTGATACTGCGGGTAGTAGAAGTATAAGTAAAGCAACCGCAGGCAATAAAAAACATTTTCTCGTACTAATTAAAGTTTTTACGATTAAAGTAGCAATATTATTAAATCCATGTTTGTAAAAATGTCCATGATGTAGTGTTGGAGTACTTATTATCTGCCTAGGCGTAAAATATATCAAACAGCAATATTTAGATTTAATGCATAAGTGAATAGTAAGGTAGGTATTGGATAGTTGTGGCTGAAAATAGCTACCTCGACTGAATGTGTATAAAGTGGACGGAGTTATTATGGTTAGTGATCGTAAATTTTTTTGCTGAATAAATGGAACCAGTTTCAAAATTGCAGCAACGTGTTTATTACAGATGGCGCCTGGATGGCATCTGCTTCCATATAAAATCCTTCCCCAACGCAAATAGTTTTTACGGCAATAGCAATTTACTATGCGATAACACAATTAAAAAAATACAAACTGTAAGTTCAAAAAAAAGAGATAATTTTCACTGATTTAAAAACGATTCATTCATTTAAAATTTAACAATGACAACAAGACGGTCCTTCATCAAATCTACCTCAATTATTTCAGCAGGATTGCTTTTAACTCCACCTGAATTTAACCGCAGGCAAACTCTAATTGGTGTACAATTATACACTGTTAGAGAATTGATGCAACAAAACCCTGCAGACACTCTTGCCAAAGTTGCAAAAGTGGGTTTTAATTCTGTGGAAGGTGCAACTTATACCGGTTCACAAAAATTTTATGGAATGGATCCGGCCACTTTTTCAAAGCTGTTAAAAGACAATGGCTTAATTATGCCGAGCGCACATTACAGGTTGGGTGAAGAAAAGACAAATGGTGAAAATGTAAAAGGCACCATGTTGCATGAGTGGGACAAAGCAGTGGATGATGCGGCAGCGGTAGGATTAAAATATATGGTATGTGCGTATCTATCTTCCGCTGAACGGGGAGGATTAGATCATTATAAATATGTGGCTGATCAATTAAATATTGCCGGGGAAAAATGTAAAAAAGCAGGCATACAATTGTGTTACCACAATCATGATTTTGAATTCGTAAAACAAGATAATACCTATCCAATGGATATTTTATTTGGCGCAGATAAAGACCTGGTAAAATTTGAAATGGATCTTTATTGGGTTACTAAAGCAGGCATGGATCCAATCGTCTTATTCAGTCAGCACCCCGGAAGATTTCCGCTAATGCATTTAAAAGATATGGATAAAACTGAGGAAAAAGCATTCACTGAAGTAGGAAATGGTGTGATTGATTTTAAAACAATTTTAAAACATCAAAAAACAGCTGGTCTAAAATACTTTTTTGTAGAACAGGATAAATGTCCGGGCTCACCAATTGACAGCATTACTCAAAGTTATAACTACATTAAAAAGAACCTGATTTAATTAAATAGTATGTTATCAGCATAGGATGTAGGGTATGTGTACGTGGTAGCTGATGGATATACAAACGATGTAGTAAAGATGTATTGCTTTACAGTTAAAACTGCAGGTAAAAGATAATTTTATGTCCTCCACGGCAGTTAATGAAAATATCAGCATAGTTACTTTATTAAAATTTTAAAACCATACAATGAAAAAAAGTAAACTACTTTTTCTTTGGATCACATTGATTTTATGGAACACATCCGATGCCCAAAAAACAGGCATCTTCGATGGTCATGGGGATATCGGTATCAATGTAAAGCCGGGGGCCGCTACATATATTCCTGAGAGTGGACAATATGTAATTTCAGGTGCAGGCGAAAACGTTTGGGCCGATCATGATGAATTTCATTTTGTATGGAAAAAAATGAAAGGTGATTTTCTTTTGTACACCAAAGCAGAGTTCCTGGGTAACTGGGTAACCTATCACCGCAAAGTGGGCTGGATGGTTCGTAAATCGCTTGATGGTAATTCTCCTCATGTTAATGCGGTAGAACATGGAGACGGTTTAACATCGCTGCAGTTTAGAAGAACAGCCGGTGCAGTAACTGAAGAAATCAAATCTAAAATTACCAAGGCCAATATAATTCAACTGGAAAGAAAAGGTTCAACCTACACCATGCGGGTAGCAAAATATGGTGAGCCTTTTGTAACTGAGCAGGTAACAAATATTGACCTTGGGGATGAAGTGTATGTGGGTCTTTTTGTTGGATCGCATAATGCTGATGTAATCGAAACCGGTGTATTTAGAGATGTACGCATTACCGTTCCTTTTAATGGAGATGCAGATAACAGCACGCAAATGACACTTGGCAGCAACCTGGAGTTGATGGATATTGCCAGCGGTGACCGTCAGATTATTTATACTGTGCCCTATTCTATCCAGGCACCAAATTATACCAACGATGGTAAAAGCCTGATATTTAATGGTAGTGACGGCCTTGTATACAATTTCGATTTAAAGAGCCGTACTCCCCGGTTAATAAACACCGGAACTATTAAATCCAATAACAACGACCACGTATTGTCGTTTGATGGTAAAATGATTGGGCTTAGCAGTACCGTTAAAGAATTGGGTGGCTCCATTATTTATACCGTTCCTTTAGCTGGCGGTACTCCAAGTCAAATTACCCCCAAAGGTCCATCTTATTTGCATGGATGGTCACCCGATGGCAAGAGTCTTGTTTTTTGTGGCGAAAGAAACGGCGAGTATGATGTATACAAAGTGCCTGCTACCGGCGGTACGGAAGTAAAATTAACTACTGAAAAAGGGCTGGATGACGGACCAGAATATACACCCGATGGAAAATACATTTATTTCAATTCCGTCCGGTCCGGTCTGATGCAGATATGGCGTATGAAACCCGATGGCAGCGAACAGGAGCAGGTAACAACGGATGATTTCAATAACTGGTTTGCACATATTTCTCCGGATGGTAAAGGCATGGTATTTTTATCTTTTTTGAAAGAAGAGGTAGTGCCAGGTGTGCATCCGCCCTACAAACATGTCTACATTCGTTACGTGCCCATTACCGGTGGTACACCAAAAGTGTTGGCTTATGTTTACGGCGGACAAGGTTCTATTAATACTCCCTCCTGGTCGCCAGACAGTAAAAGCATTGCATTTATCAGCAATTCTGATATGACTAAATAATAAAAACAATGATAGCTTTTTCTAAAAATATTAAAATTAGTTAAGAAAGAAAACAAGGACTGGATACTATAGGAATTAAATAAGTGCTGTAGTATCCAATTCACTATTTCGGAGTTACGTGCAGGCGAAATATTTTTTGTGAATCCCTAAGTGGATTCTGTGTATTGGTTGGTTTAGTAAATCATTTATAGCTAAAAAATTAGCTTCACCTTTTCTGGATGTCTTTGTTTGTATCACCATTGCCGCCTAAAAAATAAATGCTTTTTAAACTGCATATTGTTCTACCCAATAAACTTTTACGGATGATTGCAGAAGAGATAAGCCGGTTGAAATAAAGCTGAAATAATGTATGTAAACTTCAACTGGGTACAAAAAAATAGTCCTTCCGTAGAAACGGAAGGACATTAACGATTGCTTGCCATATGAAAATCTTACTAACTATTAAAATTATTTTTATTATTATATTGTTACGCTTTATATTTGCGCCGTACTAACGATTGATTGCCCTTTATTAAAATTTGACGCTTACTATCAACGCCCATATTTCTTCAGTAAAAGTAGTGTGGGCGTTTGTATGTAAAAAACCAACTTACAATTGCTTTAATGATGCTTAAAGTAGGTTTTTTTTTCGCAAAAGCCTGTTGGGCAAGCATTACAAGTTTAATATTCCATTACGCCCAATACAAATTTGAATATTTTAACTGGCAAAATAATTTCTATTTTCGCTTAAAAAGTAATGTTTTATCAGCTACCTGCGGTTAGTAGTGTATATATTTTTGCCTATTTAAAAATTGGATAGTACTAACAGCAAAATTGATTTTACACAAAGGCAAGTAGCAAAACTGGTAATATTACTGTTCCATATCCTCCTTCAACTCGTCAGAAATCTTTACCAGCAGTTTATCAATACGCTGGCTGTCCATATCAATAATTTCAAATTCAAATCCACGCCAATCAAATGTTTCACCCGTTTTTGGAATGCGCTCCAGTTCATGCAATACAAATCCAGCCAGGGTATCAAATTCATGCTCACCTTCATTCATCCACTCTGTTTTTTCAAAATGGCTTAAAAAATCATAAAATGTAATCTGTGCATCTACTAAAAAACTTCCGTCTGCACGTTTAATAATTTCATATTCTTCCTGACCGGTTTGTGGCACATCGCCTACAATGGCTTCCAATATGTCATTCAATGTTATCATGCCTTCAAGTGTGCCATACTCATTTACTATCAAGCAGCTGTGAATTTTTGTTTGCTTTATTTTTTCCAATAACTGATAGGGGCTGTTGTTTTCAGGCACAAACAAAGCTGGTTTTATTAAATCTTTTAACGGAGTTGCCGGTGCTGCTTTTAGCAGGTCTTTAATGTAAATAAGGCCCTTGATATCGTCCACCGTTTTTTCACAAACAGGGTAGGTAGAATAAGTGATCTGGTCAAATTTTTCAGTAACTGTTTGTACTGTATCCTCAATATCAAACCAGGCAATTTCGGTGCGATGCGTCATTAAAGAAGTAATGTTGCGGTCGCCTAAATGAAATACCCTTTCTATGATTTCTTTTTCTTCTGTTTCAATCGTGCCGTGTTCACTTCCTTCGCTGATCATTGCTTTAATCTCATCTTCTGTTACTGCGTTGTCGGTAGCCCTTTTAACGTTAAATATTTCAAAAATAATATTGGTAATATTATTTAGCAACCACACAATAGGATGAACAATAACGGATAGAATATTCATTGGCCCTGCTACAAGGCGGGCAATTTTTTCTGCTCTGAGCAGGCCTAGTTTTTTGGGTACCAGTTCTCCTAAAATGATGGATAAAAAAGTAACCAGCATCACAATCAACACTGTGGAAATAGTGTCTGCGTAAGGTTTTAGTATCTCAAGTCTTTCAATAAAAGGTTTTAAATGTGCACTAAATTTTTCACCGGAATATACACCCGTTAAAATAGAAATCAATGTAATGCCAATTTGTGCGGTAGGTAGAAATTTTTCAGGATTGGCGGCAAGGTGAAGTGCAGCTTTGGCTTTTAGATCGCCCTTATTACCCAGGCTTTCCAGCCTTCCTTTGCGGGCACTTACCAGGGCAATTTCACTCATTACAAAAAGACCGTTTACTATAATAAGGGCTAATAAAATAAATACTGCTGTCATAATTTTGTAAATTAAAACCGCCATTTTACGAAACGGTAGATGGTGCAAATATCCATATTCTAATCTAAAATATTTTATTTTACGTTCAACAGGTGCTTTATGGTTTTTTGAAGCAGCATTATTTTTTAAAACCATCAACTCCATTTAAATCCGCCAGATCACTGCTCTGAATAGAATGAGATTGACAGCCTGTACGGTAATTATCTCCCATTCAGGCTAACCCATATCTATTATTAAAGAGCTGCCCTGTAAAATAGCCAACTGCCAATCCAACAATGGTTCCGCCTAAAATATCTGTGGGATAATGAACGCCAATATACATTTGTGCATAACTGATTCCAAATGCCCATACAAAAAACAGCAGTGGCCAGGTTTTAAATTGTTTTGAAAGCGTTAAATAAAAAAACATGGCCATACCAAAATGATTGGCTGCGTGCGAAGAAACAAAACTACTGCTTTGTGGTAAGTAAATCCCTTTGAATAACCTTATCCAGTCTGCTATGTCAGGATCATTGCAGGGTCTTAGGCGGAGGATGTTTTCTTTCAATAAATTACTGCTGATGTAATTACAGATTACAACTGTACCAATTGCAAGCAGTATCCATTTCCACCAGGTATTTTTATAATTGATGGCAATAAACAACAGTAAAAAAAGATACAACGGAAGCCAGGTGTTAGGGTTGCGCATGGCAGGTAATAATCCATCCAAAAAATTATTATGCCATTCCGCATTAATGTGATACAGTATTGTACGGTCCCATTGCAGTATTGAATGCATTTGTTAAATAATTATAGCCAAAAATAATTAATCTATTTTTGCGGGCAGCTTAATTTTGTATCAATGATGTTTTTTAAAAAAATACCAGTGCTGGTTAAATGGATATCCTCTGTTTTGTTAAGTTTTTTATTTGTAATGACCGCCTTTCGTTTCCTTTTCTTTTTTAGCTATAATCCGGCAGGTAAACCTTTTTCTGGATCTGCTTTTTTAATGGGTTTGCGTTTTGATATAAAATTTGTTTGCATATTAGGGTTAATAATACTGGTGCTTTGCAGCCTGCCATTTATAAATCCTTTAAGAAATAAACTGGCAAAAAAAATATGGACGGTTTTGCTGTCGGTATTAATGATGCTTGTGTTGTTTTTTTATGCCATAGATTATTTTTATTACGACTACCTGCAGCAACGTTTGAATGCCTCGGTATTAAATTACTTTAATGATGCAGGTATTTCTTTTAATATGGTAAAAGAATCTTATCCGGTGGTAAGGGTAACACTTACTGTGTTATTGATGACAGTTACAGGAGGCTATTTTTTTAACAGGATGCTGATAAAATATCAACTGCAAAGCATAGTGAGGAGCAGAAAATTTTCCGGGCAATACGTCCTTGTTTTTTTACTGCTGGCATTGGGTGTTTTTGGAAAAATCGGGCAGTTTAATCTTCGATGGAGTGATGCGTTTTCTTTGAGTGATAATTTTAAAGCAAATCTTTCCTTAAATCCTTTCCAAAGTTTTTTTAGCACACTAAATTTTAAAAATACCCGGCCGGATATAAAAAAAGTAAGAGAGGCCTATTCAATAATGGCCAGTTACCTGCAGGTGCAGCAGCCGGATAGTGTACACCTCAATTACGAAAGAAATATTTCCGCTGACAAGAGAATCACTAATCAACCTAATATTATTATCGTTATCTGCGAAAGTTTTAGCATGTACCGCAGCAGCATGAGTGGCAATCCATTAAACACAACACCCTATTTTAATGACTTGTGTAAACAAGGTGTTTTTTTCGACCGTTGTTTTGCGCCCTCTTACCCAACAGCCCGTGGTGTATGGGCCACTGTTACCAGTCTTCCGGATGTACTGGGCGATAACAACAGGTCTGCCAGCCGCAATCCGGAAGTGGTAAACCAGCAACTGATCATCAATGATTTTAAGGGCTACGACAAATTTTATTTTTTGGGCGGTGACCCATCCTGGGCAAATATCAAAGGCCTGTTATTAAACAATATAGACAGCCTGCATTTATATAGTCAGGAAAATTTCAAAGCTAAAAAAATAAACGTTTGGGGCATCGATGATAAGAATTTGCTTTTGGAGGCCAGCAACACGCTGGCCAAACAACAACATCCTTTTTTTGCCATCATACAAACCGCCGATAATCATCGTCCTTATACTATTCCGGCTGAAGACTTTGCACAATTTAAAAAGGTAAATTTTCCGGATGATACCATTCATAAATATGGCTTTGAAAATATTGATCAGTTGAATGCATTCCGGTATACTGATTTTTGTTACCAGCAATTTTTTGAAGCCGCTAAGAAAGAGAAATATTTTGCTAATACCATTTTTATTTTTACTGGCGATCATGGTATTGGAGGGGATGCCCGGGCTTTGTACCCCAATAGCTGGACGGAGCAACGGCTTACCAGTGAGCATGTGCCTTTACTGTTTTATGCGCCAAAATTATTGCGGCCTAAACTGGATCATTCCCCTTGTTCGCAGGTAGATATCATGCCTTCTGCTGCATCTTTGGCTGGTATATCTTATCATAATAATTCGATGGGTAGTAATTTATTTGATACAGGCAATGTGGCAGAAAAATATGCTTTTATAATTGATCACGAAAGTAAAGATATCGGCATGGTAAACAGCAGATATTTTTATGTAAAAAATCTGGCTACCAAAAAGGCAAAAATCGTTTCAGTAACAGATAATAAACCGGTAATAGCTACTGCTCAAACAGATAGTGTTAAAAATACGATGGGTAGATTAACAGATGCGTATTATGAAACAGCCCGGTATTTGTTGTTCAATAATAAAAGAAAATACTGATCAGTTCATTTCATCCTGTAAACTCAATCAGGTGTTCAATGTAAAAATATCGTATGCTTACAAGGTGGCGTTTTCCCAAAACAATTCAATGGATAATAAATCTGTTCATTATCTATCTGTGCATATTTACAGGTTTTCGTATTATTACTTTAATTTGTTTTAAACCAGTTGCAATAAGGATAAGCGAACTGGTGCCGTCTTTCTGGCTGGGCCTTCAGTACGACCTGCGGTGGATAGGAATAGTTTTGTTACCGATTGCCTGTATTTCGCTGTTTCCAAAATTTTCTCCCTTTTATTCTGAACGCTGCAAAAAAGGATGGGCTATTTATCTTGCTGTAGTAACATTGTTGCTGTTATTTTTCTTTGGGGCAGATTTCGGGCATTTTGCCTATGTAAATACCAGGCTTAATGCAAGCGCCTTAAATTTTGCGGAAGATGCTAAAATTTCTTTTGAAATGCTGTGGCAAAGCTACCCGATGGTTTGGATTTTTTTGGCTTTGCTGGGTGCAGTTGGGATGATGGCATGGATGTTTTCTAAAACACATGTAAGTGTGGAAGAGCGCAATATCAATATCCACAAATTTAGTTATAACCGGCGCTGGCACACGGCTGCCATATTATTATTGTGTTGGTTTTTATTTGGGTTTTTAGCCCTTACACCTTTACGCTGGCGGGATGCTTTTTTATTGAACGATAATTTTAAAAGCTACCTGGCGCTAAATCCGTTACAGAATTTTTTTACTACGCTGCAGTTTCGTAAACCGTTGATGGATGAGGGGCAGGCAAAAAAATACTATCCCGTCATCAGCGATTTTTTACAGTTAAACAAAACAGGTGCACCAGCAAATGGGTACGAACGAACCATTAACCCTGGCAGCCGGTCGCTTGAAAGCCAGCCCAATATTGTGCTGGTTATTTGCGAAAGCTTTAGCATGTACAAAAGCAGCATGAGCGGTAACCCTTTAAACAGTACGCCTTTTTTTAATGAACTATCTACACAGGGTATATTTTTCGACCGTTGTTTTTCGCCTACTTTTGGTACGGCAAGAGGGGTGTTTGCAACCTTAACCGGTATACCCGATGTGCAGTTATCAAAGTTCAGCAGCCGCAATCCCGAGGCGCTGAACCAATACAGTATTATCAATAATTTTGAGGGGTATGACAAATTTTATTTTCTTGGTGGCAGCAGCGATTTTAATAATTTCCGTGGCCTTGTTTCCAGTATAAATGATGTACATATTTATGAGGAAGGGAAATTTGCCTCGCCCAAATTAAACGTATGGGGCATCAGCGATAAAAATTTATTTTTGGAAGCAGATAAGGTAATGAAGCTGCAGAAAAAGCCTTTCTTTACTATCATACAAACCTCCGATAACCATCGCCCTTATTCTATTCCGGAAGAAGATAAAGATTTTGTAACTCATACCGTAAGTGTGGAAGAATTACACAAATATGGATTTGAATCACTGGCAGAATTCAACGCGTTTTGTTATACGGATTATTGTTACAATAAATTTATTGATGCCGCTAAGCAATCTCCTTATTTCGACAATACCATTTTTGTTTTTATGGGAGATCATGGGGTGGAAGGCAATGCGTACGAGATGTATCCCACGGCATGGACAGACCAGCGGCTGAATGACGAACACATTCCTTTATTGTTTTACGCACCGGCTTTATTGGTTCCCAAAAAAATAATCACCACTGTTTCGCAGATAGATGTATTGCCTACCCTGGCCGGATTGATCCATCAGCCATACACCAACAAAACCCTGGGCAGAGATTTGCTGCATGCTTCAACAAAAGAAAATGCGGCCTTTATCATTCACCACGATGAAGGAAAGATCGGGATTGTAAATGATGATTATTTTTACATCAAAAATCTGTGGATCAGCCAGGAAGAACTGGTGCCGGTTCGTAATGATGCGCCGTTGCTTACACCGCAGCAAACCGATTCGGTAAAGCGGCACCTGTCTCAATTAACCAGCGCTATGTATGAAACGGCGAAATGGATGCTGGTGAACAATCATGGGAAATAGCACTACTGTATGCATTTCACTTTTGAATTATACTGCACTTAAAAATTGAACTGCTTTTATTAATTGTACTACCTATGTGAATTGCACTGCTGCTATAAATTTTACTGCTTTTATGAATTACACTGCCCTTATGAATTGCACTGCGTTTATGAATGGCACAGCTTTTATAAATTAAACTGCCATTATAAATTGCACCTCGCTTATGAATTGCACTGCCCTTTAGGGCAGTGATAAAATGACAATTAATTCCCAGGGGCTTTAGCCCATAATATTATGGGCTAAAGCCTCTATTTTGTATATTTTATTTACCCCGCCCTGAAGGGCGTGGCAATGTAATGCAATGCGGGCAATGGAGGATAGTGTGCATTTCCCCAAAGAAGTTTTTGTACTCACCTTGTGTGCAAATATTTTTATGATTCAAGATGAATTTTACAATGCTTTTATACCACGCTTAGGTAAAATTTGCCCAATGGTATGCGGCAAACGAGGGCGACGCAAGGATGATGACCATTGCTTCTTAGCCCGGACAAATATTTTTAAGATGGCTACATTAAAGGGGAGATAATTATCAAGCAATTAAATTTTCCGGGCAATCATAATTAAGCGGGGCGATTTTTTTATATCGTATTTACCAAAATGATAGTCACCAAAAACTTCCTGTATTTGCAAACCCTGGTAGGCAAACATTTCTGTAAAATCGCCCAGCGAAAATTTAGCAACCTTTTCCTGGTAAATCAATGGCTCTGGTAGAGCCTCATCTTCTACACTTATTTTTTTATAAAAATGCGTTTCATCAAACCACTTGGTGATGAAATAATTTACACCGTCAATCTCTTTATCAAACTGGTGTACCAGGTGGTCTTCTGCATAATGCACATTTAGATAATCCAGTACAAAACAGCCTTCTTTTTTTAAGCTCTGTGCAATGGTTCGTATGGCATTGTCGTGTTCCCGCTGGGTGGCAAAATAACCGAAGCTGGTAAAAAAATTCAATGCATAATCAAAATAGTTAATCCAAAAGGGCAGGCGCATATCATGCAGGTAAAAATGCAGTTTGTCTGATTGCTGCAGCAGCGCTTCCTGTATACTGTCTTCGCTGAGATCTATACCGGTTACATCAAATCCTTTTTCTGACAGGTGCACGGCATGCCTGCCTTTGCCACATGCTACGTCAAGCATATACGCTCCGGCAGCGGGTTTAAGGTGGCTGATTAAAGCATCTATAAATTTGGCAGCTTCCTGTTCATCCCTGTTAAAGTAAAGCTGGTGATAGTAAGGCGAGTTAAACCAATTTTTAAACCAGGGCTGCACTTGCATAAATAAAAATTAATATTAACCAAAAAATTTAATGAGTAACGCAGTAATAGCATAGATCACTGTTACCAAAAAAATGCCTTTGGCCGTTTTGTCTATCCTGGCATTTACGTATAAGGTAAACAGCAAGGCATTGGCAAAAAGTGATACACTTATCCAAGCGGTTATCAGGTTATGGTTTAGGGTCATCCACTGGTACATTTCCTTTAAAGAAAACATGCGGTATTTAAGTAGTTTAAAAATAGTAAAACCAATTACAGGACCCACGAGGCCCAGCACAGTCCCCAGCCAAAAATTATCTTTTTTAAATATCATTTTATTTTCCAGGTTTTTTCTAACTGTGCTTTTAAAGTATAATTGGTAAGGTCAAATAACACAGGTACTACGCTGATGTAATTGTTTTCCAGCGCCCATACATCAGTATCCTTTCCTTTATCAAAATTTACAAATGCACCCGTTAGCCAATAATATTTTTTGCCGTGAGGATCTTTGCGTTGTTTAAAATCTTCTTCGTATTTGGCATAGGCCTGCCTGCAAATTTTTACGCCTTTTATAAGTTCCATCGGTATGTCGGGAATATTTACATTCAACAGAAGATGTTTGTCCATTTTTTTCTTTAATAAGGAACTTACAATCTCTCTTACATAATGCCGGGCCGCGGTAAAATCAGCTTCGTAATTATAACTCATTAACGAAAAGCCAATACTGGGGATACTTTCAATACAGGCTTCCATCGCCGCACTCATGGTACCGCTGTAAATAACGTTGATAGAATGATTGGCACCATGATTAATGCCGCTGAGACAAAGATCCGGCTTGCCATGTAATACTTTATCTACTGCCAGTTTTACACAATCTACAGGAGTGCCACTGGTTTGCCAGGCTTCCACGCCTTCAAACATGTCTATTTTACTCATCCGTAAAGGTTGGCCAATGGTGATGGCATGCCCCATACCACTTTGAGGTTTATCCGGCGCCACTACTACAATTTTACCAAGCCCTTTTACTGCCTCCACCAAATTGCGTATACCCGGCGACGTTATGCCATCATCATTGGTAATTAATATTGTGGGAAGTTTTATTTTTTTTGCTGCAGCCATCATTTTCTAATTGAACGTTTTATAAAGAAGGATGTTTTAAGTGAAATTGTATAATTTTTTTCAACCCGGATTCTCTTCAAAGTGGTTAGGTTGATTGACTTTAAAGAATTATTAGTTATTAATTTTTTTAATTATTAATTATAGTAAATCAGCTAACGCTAAAACATGGTCTTGTAACCGCCGGTCTAAACGGCCATGGAAAAGAGGCCAGAATCAACATGGTTAAATGTTCTATTATTAAAAAGCGGGTGTAAAGGTCTTTTATATTATGACGCATATCTTTTACCCTGCTGAACCAATATTTGCTGAAATACAATAACAGCCCTGATAATAAATGTATAACGCAACAGATCATTATGAAAAGATTGCTGCGATTATCATTAATTATAAAAGAGCGGTTATTAAAATAGCCTGTAATACCGTTAATAAAAGTCCAAACGCCCAATAGCAACACTGCCCGGCGCAGCAAATTATATATTACCATTGTTGATTGCATATTATTTTCCTGTACAAAAGTAAGGGCAAACCTTTTCATCTATAAAAATTTTAAATTTATTCCATAGTGTAATAAATATAAAACAAGCAGGGGCAACGGAATTGTTGCTGTTTAATTGATATGATTTTTTTAAACGAAGCAGTAAATGTTTTGTAGTAGACCACAAAACATTATCAATAAGTAATTTGTACATTTTGCGGACTTATAAACGCAATAAATTTACCTGCGTTGCGGCGCTCGCCTTCAATTTTTAAGTTGTTATTGGGTAGATATTTAAA
Source organism: Ferruginibacter sp. (assembly GCF_014377975.1). Lineage (GTDB taxonomy): Bacteria > Bacteroidota > Bacteroidia > Chitinophagales > Chitinophagaceae > Ferruginibacter. Next base: position 6,941 of record NZ_JACMOO010000023.1, on the reverse strand, counting down.
GAGTTCTTTGTCTGCTTCAAACATCGGGGGCAGTTCGTTTACGTTGATATCATTGGTAAGTAAATACACCCTAAATGATTTGCCGGGATAACTGGTAAAATGTGTACTTCTCTATATATTATGAGCACCTACTATAAAATCAATGGTGCCGCCAAAGCAGTGAGCACCAGTGGTTGGTCTGATCATTTGCTAAAGACATTTATGTGCAGGATACCAGGGATACTTTTTCAAAATAAAAAAATGGCAAGTGGCTTTCGTATAGATAATGTTAAATGCGGACAATAACCTAACTTCTAATAAAATATGGAATCTTACGGAGGATTTTATTTTTAATGGCGGGCTAAAAATTAAATTGTAAACCGAAGAAATATGTTTACGGGTAAGATAAAACTAATGGTGAATTGACAACTTTTGTATCATCTCGTTGCTGATGCTGTCTGCGTACATACCATATGCACTGGTGATTACGCCTTTTATTTTACCATCTTTAGACTGCACTGCATACACAATATCTTCATCACTTGGGTTGGTATCTCCTTCAAAACGGTGAACTTCGATTATTTCAAACTCGTGGGGGTTTAAACAATAATTATTTTCTTTACAAATAATCTTATCAAACCTAATATTAAAGTCCAAAGTATACCCTTTGGCTTTTAATCCGTTTAAGGCACCGGTTACAGTATCGTAGTTGTCCATTTGTAAAAGTTTAAAATTAAAGTTACCAAAATATCGCCTCTGTTAAGTTAAACTGGTATGTTTAAAAGTTAGTAGTTAAGGTAAATCATTTAAGGTTGAAGTACAAATTGCATATTGTTAAAACTGACGATTGACCGTTGCCTCTTTTCAAAATTGAAATGCCCGGGTTTTAACCATAGGAATAGTTTGCCTACATTTGTGTATCACAATTGCATAACAGTAGTTATGACAAGCATTAGATGTATTAAAAAATAATAAGCCCTGTATTAAAACCGTATCATTGCTATAAAAAAAAATTAATATTGATAGTACGCAAAGAGAACGTATGGCTACGTTGCATTATATGTTCCAATAACGTAGTAACAGTCATCAATGTTTAACAAGCCCAGGCAAAAAATTAAAAGAATCTATTTTCCTGCCTGATTCAGGTTAAAGGAAACAGCAACATATTTATGAGTAAAGAAAAAGCAACCAAAAAGAAATCATCGCAAAGCACTACCGTAAAAGGTAAACTGGATATTTCCAGAAGTGGAATGGCCTACGTAATTGTAGAAGGTATGGATAAAGACATTGTGATAAGACCCAATGATATTGGCCGCGGTTTTCATGGAGACACGGTGAAGGTGCAGATTAGCCCGGACAGTGGCCGTGGAAGACGTACTGAAGGCAAGGTAACTGAAGTGATTATTCGTAACCAGGCCACCTTTATCGGAAATATTTCTGTGAATAAGAACATCGCTTTTTTTAAAGCGGCTACAGAAAAGCCGATGCCCGATTTTTATATTCCGATAGAAAAATTAAATGGCGCAACAGACGGCGAAAGGGTAGTGGCCAAAATGATAAAATGGGATAAGGCAGATAAAAAACCGGAAGGCGAAGTAGTAACTATTTTGAAGTCGGAAGATGTGAATGATATGGCGATGAAAGAAATTTTGATAGAAAGCGGTTTTCCGCTGGTATTTGAAAAGGCCGTACTGGATGAAGCTGATAAACTGAGTGATACCATTACAAGAGAAGAATTAAAAAAGCGCAAGGACTACAGGGATATTTTAACCTTTACCATCGACCCGGTAGATGCCAAAGATTTTGATGATGCTATTTCCATCAGGAATTTAGATAACGGAAATTATGAAATTGGGGTACATATTGCTGATGTAAGCCATTTTGTAAAACCCGATACTATTTTAGATAAGAGTGCATATGAAAGAGCCACCAGCGTGTATTTGCCAGATAGGGTAAACCCCATGCTGCCGGAAAAAATCAGCAACGAATTGTGTTCGCTGCGTCCCCTCGAAGACAAGTACACCTTCTCGGTAGTTTTTCAGGTTACCAACCGCGGCGAAATCAAACACAAGTGGATTGGCAGAACCATCATACAAAGTAAACACCGTTTTACATACGAAGATGTACAAACCATTATTGAAACAAAAGATGGTATCCATCACAAGGCGATTCTTTTATTAGATAAACTGGCAAAGGTTTTTCGCAATGAAAGATTTGATGCCGGCGCTATTAATTTTTCATCCCAGGAAGTGCGTTTTCAATTAGATGAAAACGGGAAACCGATTGGGATTGTAATAAAAGAAAGTAAAGATGCACATAAGCTGGTAGAAGAGTTTATGCTGCTTGCCAACAGAACCATTGCTGAGTATGTAAGCAGGATAAAGATTAATCAGGAACCGGTTCCTTTTCCTTATAGGATACATGATAAACCGGATGATGAAAAACTAAAACCGTTTGCAGCATTTGCAAAAAAATTTGGTTATACTTTTGACCTTCATAATGATGCAGCGGTGGCTGCATCCTTTAATAATTTATTAAAGGAAGTGAGTGGTAAACCAGAACAACATGTATTGGAACAACTGGGTATCCGTACTATGGCAAAGGCAGTTTATACGTCAAAAAATATTGGCCATTACGGATTGGGTTTTGAACATTACTGTCATTTCACTTCGCCCATCCGGCGTTACCCCGATGTAATGGTTCACCGTATTTTACAGGAATGTCTGGATAAAAATGTGAAGCCTGATAAAAAGATGGATGAAAAATGCAAGCATTGCAGCGATAAGGAACGCAAAGCAATGGAAGCAGAAAGGGCGGCCAATAAATACAAACAGGTTGAGTTTATGCAGGATTACCTGGGGGAAGAATTTGACGGTATCATCAGTGGTGTAGCCAGCTTTGGATTTTTTGTAGAAACCGTACTGCACAAATGTGAAGGCATGGTTACCGTGAGAGACCTGAGTGAATTTGATGAATTTAAATTAGATGAAGCAGACTATGCACTGGTAGGAATGCGTACCGGTAAAAAGTTCAGAATGGGTGATGCCGTGCGGATAAAGGTAGTAGCTGCAAATTTAGAAAAACGCCAGCTGGATTATCATTGGGTGCAGGAAGAAGGTAAGCCTGAGCTCCATGCTGCTAAATCGAAATCAGTTATAAAAAGAAAGAAATAAATTTTTTAAAAAAATATGGCTGATACTCCTATACTACAAGAAATGATAAAAAACATTGTTTATTAATTAATTGCTGACCAGCCTTAAACAATTGAAGGGTATAACAAAGAAATAAAATCAGCCATGCACAGGTCTTAAAGGGTGAAGTAACCAGAATAAAAAGCTGGGCGAAGAAATGAAAATACGGTGAAACGAAAGGTAAAAAAAGTCCTTTATCTAATAATAAATACTCAGCGCAACAATGCAATCTTTTTTAGAACTCTCTAAAGTATTTGAATTAAAATTTAATACCCGTCATTTTCCGTTGCATACAACAACGCTGTATGATCCTGCGCAATATATTTTACAATTGGGTGGTAAAAGAGTGCGGCCTGTTTGTGTGCTGATGGGCAATGAATTATTTGGAAACATCATCCCCGATGCCTTTCATGCAGCAACTGCCATTGAGCTATTTCATAATTTTAGTTTGATACACGATGACATAATGGATAAAGCGCCCATGCGCAGGGGTATGCAAACGGTGCATCAGAAATACGGCGAATCTACTGCGTTGCTTGCAGGTGACGTAATGTTTGTAAGAGCCTATGAATACCTGAACAAGATAGAAGTGCATAACCTGCAAAAAGTACTGCACCTGTTTAATGAAACCGCCGCTGCTGTATGCGAAGGGCAGCAATTAGACATGGATTTTGAAAAAAGAGCCACAGTAAGTCTGGAAGAGTATGTACAGATGATTACGCTTAAAACTTCTGTGCTATTGGCTGCCAGCCTGCAACTGGGTTCTATACTGGGCGGTGCAGGAGAGGGCAATCAGCATCACCTGTACGAGTTTGGAAAAAATCTGGGAATCGCCTTCCAGGTGCAGGATGATTATTTAGATGTTTTTGGTAACCCGGAAAAATTTGGCAAACAGGTAGGGGGCGATATTCTTAGCAATAAAAAAACCTTTTTACAAATCTATGCCATGGAGACTGCCTCTGCCATACAGTTACAGGCGTTGCAACAATTGATGCAGGAAAATGCTCCGGATAAAGTACAAAAAGTAACACAAATATTTAAGGATTGTAAAGTGGATGCCTGGGCGAAAGAATTAAAAGATAAATATCTTCAAACCGCATTGCAACACCTGGAAGATACTGCAGTAACTTCCGTCCGTAAGCAGCCGCTGGTGGAACTTGCGGCCTATTTAATACAGCGTGAATATTAACGGTGGATTAGGTTTTATACTGCCAGTAGATAAATACCGTAAAGGCAAATAAATGACTGTTGTCTTCTTCTCTCCATCCTATTTAATTTACGCTGCACTTTAAAAAATTACCAGTCCTTTTAAAGGTTAAATGAAAATCTCCTTTTCACATCAATCTAAAAATTCAAAACAAAAAACGCATACTTCAGTTTTATTAATTATTTTGAAGATTGATATTTTTCAAAACCAAAATTATACATGTCTACATCCTTATTCAGAACAAAAAAGATTGAAAGTATTTTAGCCGAAGGCAGCGATACTGCTCACGGTGCGCATGGGTTAAAGCGGGTGCTTTCTATGAAGGATCTCACATTTTTTGGTATTGCAGCCATATTGGGTGCAGGAAGTTTCAGCAGCCTCGGTGGGGCCGTTTTTCATGGCGGTCCGGGTGTAGTAATCTTATTTATAATTACAGCAGTCGCCTGTGCATTTACGGCATTTTGTTATTCTGAGTTTGCAAGTCGCATACCCGTTGCCGGCAGTGCTTACACGTATGCCTATGCCTCTTTTGGCGAACTGTTTGCCTGGATTATTGGATGGGCACTCATCATGGAATATTCCATTGGTAATATTTATGTTGCCTATAGCTGGAGCGATTATTTTACTTCTTTTTTAGAAAAAATTGGTGTACATATTCCGCAATATTTATGCACCAGTTATATGGAGGTAAAGCATGCCATGGCCAATGGCAGTACCAACCCAGATGTGCTGGAAGCATTTAACAAAGCGCCCATGATCGGCAGCTTAAAAATCATTTTTGATCTGCCTGCATTCGTCATCAATATCTTAATCACCATGCTGGTGTACCGGGGTATTAAAGAAAGCCGCAACTTTAGTAATTTAATGGTGATACTTAAAATGATTGTGGTGGGGCTGGTAATTATTGTGGGTGGTTACCTGGTGTTTTCACATGGGCTTACACCTAACTGGACCCCTGCAAATGATGTGGGTGTAAAATCATTTATGCCCAATGGATTTAGCGGTGTAATGGCGGCTGTAAGTGGTGTATTCTTTGCCTATATTGGGTTTGACGCGGTGAGTGTACTGGCCGAAGAAAGTAAAAATCCTCAAAGAGATTTGCCCAGGGGCATGATATTGTCGCTGGTAATTTGTACCGTTGTTTATATTTTGTTAACACTGGTTTTAACTGGTGCCGTTAATTATAAAAACTTTGAAGGGGTAGGAGACCCACTGGCATTTATTTTTGAAAAGCAAAATTTAAACGTTGGGTGGATGCAGTTTTTTGTGGCCATTGCGGCGGTAATTGCCATGACGAGTGTGCTGCTGGTGTTTCAGATGGGGCAGCCCCGTATCTGGATGAGCATGAGCCGCGATGGCCTGATGCCACCAGTCTTTCAGAAGATTCATCCCATTTATAAAACACCTTCTTTCGCTACAATTGTAACCGGACTTGTGGTGGGCATCCCTATTTTGTTTACCGATAAAACATTTGTACTCGACTTTACAAGCATTGCTACGTTGTTTGCTTTTGTATTGGTGTGCGGTGGTATTTTATTAATACCCCGAAAAGAGAAACAGGCAGGTAAATTTCACCTTCCATTTATCAACGGGCAGTATATTTTTCCTATAATTGTAATTGGTTCCCTTTTTCTTGCGCACAAATTATCCGCAAATTATTTTGCCGATATGTTCAATTTCGATTTTAACGCAAATTCTGAGTATGCGGGTGGCAAATTGAGTTTTATGGATGTTGCCACACCAAATATTACGCTTATCATTTTTTGGTTCAGTGCCTTGTTGCTGGCTATAATTACCTTCATCAAAAAATACTCTTTAATACCATTAATGGGCCTCATTACCTGTATGTACCTTTTAACGGGTATGACGAAAAACAACTGGGCATGGTTTCTCGGGTGGCTCTTAATAGGGCTGGTAATTTATCTTTTGTATGGATATAAAAAAAGCAATCTGGCTGAAAAATAGTTGTCCAGGGTAAGAAGCAATGTGGATCTGCATTGGCGTCGCACTCTTGTACGTTATTTTTTTATGGCATCTTTTATTGAAGCGTAGAGAGCGTTGTAACTATTTAAATAGCTACCATTATTTAAAGCCGGGTAAATATAAATGTCAGCAGAAATTAACAACCAGCATGAGGTACATTCACCACTCCCAGGGAGCCGAAGCTGAACAGGCAGTCAATACAATTGCTTTCAATACATATTTCCTCGTTGTACCCTAAAGAAGGAGATCTCATAAATTCCACGTGAAGGACCGAATTTATTTGATTATAGCGAAAATGTATACAAAGACATCCAGATTTAGAAGAAATATGCTTCATTGCCTGGAAGTACAAAATATTTCCCCGCTTATAATAAATATTTAATGCCTATCCGCAATTAGGTGCAAACTAATAAATTTAGTACATTTGCTATATAAATTAGTAAAATGATAATAGACAATTTCTTTTCTGAGTTTTCTACGGAGAGTGCTTGCAAACTCTACTTTAAATCACAACGTGAATCTAAAGGTATTGTTTGTAGAAAATGTGGATCTACCCATCATTATTGGATTGAAAATTTGAG
>NZ_JACMOO010000189.1 GCF_014377975.1 Ferruginibacter sp. | reverse complement strand
TAGAGTAAGGGTTTGGCTAAAAAAGAAACAGGACTTACCATTGTTAAAAATGAAAAGTCCTGTTTTGTGTGACCGCGTCAGGATTCAAACCTGAAACCTTTTGATTCGTAGTCAAATGCTCTATTCAGTTGAGCTACGCAGCCATTTTTTTTCGGGTGGCAAATATAGGGATTTATTTTTTTTAATTTTATAATCCTGGTAAAAAACTTGCATGAATATAATCAACAACGTTTACAAGGCTTTTAGTATCTTCAAAAACTTTTAATTGTCTGTCAGCTCCGGTGCCCTGTTCAAGCATTTTATGTACATGGCTGATGGCGTTTGCACTGCCAAGATGTGGTATTACATCATCTACAAAATCCAATAATTCATAAATTAAAACCCTGGTGTTAACTTCACATTCTTTCCCAAAATCTATCATGCTGCCATCTATTCCATATCTGCTGGCCCGCCACTTATTTTCTGTAATAAGCCTGCGGTTATACATCATAAAATTTAAATTTTGTGCACGTAACTTATAAAGCTTTGCACAAATGGCCTGAAACAACCCAGCAATGGCAATGGTTTCCTGCGCTGTTAACGGTATATCGCAAATGCGAAACTCTACTGTATTAAAAAATGGATGAACCCTTAAATCCCACCATATTTTTTTTGCATTATCAATACAGTTTGTTTTTACAAGCAGTTTTATGTAGTTGTCATATTCCTCAATGCTTTCAAAATGATCGGGAATACCTGTGCGGGGAAATTTTTCAAAAACTTTTGTACGAAAACTTTTATATCCTGTTTGCCTGCCTTCCCAAAAAGGAGAGTTGGTACTAAGCGCAAAAACATGTGGTAAAAAATACCTTGCACTGTTAGCTATGTGAATAGCCATTTCACGAGTTTCCATGCCTACGTGTACATGAAGCCCAAAAACCAAATTGCTGCGGGCAGCTTCCTGCAGTTCATTTACAATTTCGCTGTAGCGAACATGCTCCGTAATGAGCTGGCTTTCCCAATGGCTAAATGGGTGTGTGCCACTTGCACCCACCCAAAGCCCCATTCCATCAGCAATACTGCTGATCGTTTTTCTCAATGTAGATACATCCATAAATGCCTCATCAACATCAGCACAAATATCTGTACCAACCTCAACAACTGCCTGGTGCATTTCGGCCTTTACTTTATCCATTATAATCTTCTGCCCCTCATGCACAATTTTTTGTTCATGGCTTTTCAGTTCATGGGTTAAAGGGTCTAACACCATGTATTCTTCTTCCACCCCAAGTGTAAATTGTTTGTATGATAAACTAGCCATAAGTTTTAGTTGTTTTAATTAAATAAACAGCACTTATTTATTTATATAAAGTTTGTTTGTTTGCGCTTCGCTTGATGTACTCTCCCCAGGTTAAATTATCTGCGCCCTCAACCTGTGCCTGTGCTTTTTCAATGGCAAAAGTTGCAGCTGCTTCTACCACCCAATCAAAATTTTCCTGGCCCACACTGGAAAGTTCAGCATCTGGTGCCGGGTTACAAAAATCTATTGCATAAGGCACACCATCTCTAATGGCGAGTTCTACCGTATTAAAGTCGTAACCGAGGTATTTACAAATGCGCAGAACAATGTCTTCCATTAGTCTGTAACGTGCCGCATCGGGTTTAAAATCTGCCACATACCGAAGGTGGTGCGGATTGCGTGGTTCGTAAGGCATAATTTTTACGTACTTGCCGCCAATACAATAACAACGGTAATATTCATCAAAAATGATTTCTTCCTGCAGCATCATAACGAGTTGCTCCGTTTCGGCATGCTTTGCAAAAAAATCATCTTTGTCAGTGAGTTTATAAACGCTTTTCCAGCCGCCGCCTGCATGGGGTTTCATGTAGGCCGGAAAACCAATGTAGCTAAACATACTTTCCCAATCCATCGGGTAGGCAAGGTTAGCAAAGGATTCGCCGGTTGTATCTGTAGGTAATTCGTGTGAAGGGAGAATGACGGTTTTAGGCACCGGTACATCCATTTTGGTGGATAAACAATTATTAAAAAATTTTTCATCGGCGCTCCACCAAAATGGATTGTTTATTACAGCAGTACCACACAAGGCGGCATTTTTAAGATACGCACGGTAAAATGGTACATCCTGCGAAATTCTATCAATTATAACAGCATAGCCGCTGCTTTCGCCTTGTACAACTTTATCGATCCGCACAGCTTCTGCCATTATTCCATCAATATTTTTACTGTTTATTCTTTCTATAAATGCTTCCGGAAAACTTCTTTCCTTTCCGTGTAAAATGCCGATTTTTTTCATAACAAAAGTTTGTGGTTAAATAAAGTTGAGCGTGTAGTTATAGTTATCAAATATATTTTTTACGGTTCATAAAAACAAATTATGTTTTTGTGAGCTGGGTCATGTTATGTTTAATTTGGTTTCGTTAGTTTTGATGTTTATGCTTATCCAAAATATTACAGATATTATTACACATAATTATATTGTTTACTCCGTATTTCTTAAAAGAGAAGTGATTGTTGACTGTTATTATTCAGAAGATTATTTTAATCATTCGCTGATAAGCCTGTTGCTTATTAATGACGGACAGGATTTAAGAACTATGCAGTTTGAAAATATTTTAGAAAAAGTGTACAGTAGCGGTAATATGGAACCTGTATTTTGTGTTGGCATTCACTGTTCTTCAGATAGAAAAAATGAATATGGTACTGCCAATATATTAGATTACAAAGGTCGTGGTGCCAAAGCAGCATTGTACACAAAATTTGTAATGGAAGAACTGATTCCATTTATTAGAACAACTTACAACATCATTTCATTTAAAGAAAAATCTTTTGCTGGGTTCTCTCTTGGGGGCCTGTGTGCTTTGGATATTGTTTGGAATTATCCTAATGAGTTTTTTAAAGTGGGCGTATTCAGCGGTTCGCTCTGGTGGCGTGATAAGGACCAGGAAGATGAAGGTTTTGATGAAGATACAGATAGAATTATGCAGCGGCAGGTAAGAGAAGGATCCTAT
>NZ_JACMOO010000188.1 GCF_014377975.1 Ferruginibacter sp. | reverse complement strand
TGTGCCGTATACCTTTATGCCTGGCAGGCACCTGTTACGCCTGGCAATGCGCAATCGTTGCAGCCAATGGCTACGCCAGTATCGGATATCGATTATGTGTTAACGTAAGTTTTGACAACGGTTGCGGTATTGCGAAAGATAGCATGCATGTATTTGTTTTCAAAAGTATTTTTATACCGAAAGCTTTTTCGCCGAATGGCGATGGCTTGAATGATACCTGGCGAATTCCGGTTTTGGCTGCATTTCCTGCATTTGAGCTCACTGTGTTTAACAGGTTGGGACAAAAAGTGTTTCAAAATAAAAATGTCAATATACTCTGGGATGGTACTTTTAAAGGCAATACAGTTAGCGCCGGAGCGTATGTTTATATGATTGACCTTAAACAATTTCCCGGGGTATTAAAAGGGACTGTGCTAATTATACGATAATTAAAAATGGTAAGCTATTTTCTATCTCACCATATATTTTGAAATATAAAAAACCGTGTAAAACGTTCTTCGCTATTTTACTATTTTTTTGAGCACAAATGCGCAGAAATAAAAGCGTCATTCCCTGATATAGGTTTCGATGTTGGATATTCTTTTATAAATATACATCACCAGTTATTTTTTGAGCCTGAGTTAATTCTGCTTACAACTCCGGGATATGTCACTATCGTTAGTGCTTACGAAGCCATTCAACTTTCTTTAGGATACAATTACAGGTTTTAAGAATAGAGAACCTGATCACGTAAAATTATCAACCCATAAAAAAAAGATGCATTTAAAAATGCATCTTTTTTTTACGTAGAATATTCAAAATAGTTAAAAATTAAAAGCCAGTTTACTAAATAATCTTCTGCCATTAAAACCCATTTGTACAGATTCCCATGGGCCGCCTGCTTCGTTATCGAATGATTCCCGTCTTGCACTGTATACTGCTGCAAAATTAGGGTGTACATTAAACAAATTATCGGCACCTACAAAAAGGCTGACTTTTTTAGAGAATTTAAAAGAAAGAAATACATCCGTGGTTACTTTAGCTTTATAGTTAAAAACCTCTGGCTCAATGTGAACACCATCACCGGTAAAATTTGCATCCAAATACTTATCCTGGTCAACATATGGATCAATACCGCCAAAGCTGCCTGAAATAGTGGGATCACCCGGACCACCTGTATTTGCTAAATTACTGAAACCTGTCCAGCCAAAACCCTTTGTTTTCATGTTACCGAAATAAGTGAAGTTGGTACCAATACCCAATTTACCAATGCTGTATTCCAGGTTTAAATTAAATTTTGCTTTTGGCGCAGAGGCCAGTAAAAACGCTTCTTCCCGATCGCTGAAAAAAGTTTTTCTATGTCTATAACTGTCATCTAAAGCAGGAGGATAATGTACTTCGTCAACAACCATGTGTTGCAGATTTCCCGACAACAAAACCTTAAAGCTTTTATTGCCCCACTTTTTATTGTAATCAACTACAATGTCAAGTCCGATATTGGTAGTGTTTACCGCATTGTCAAAAAACTGTGCGGTAGCAACGTTCAATGCTTTTAATTTGTCTGTAAAGGCAGGCACTAATGTTGAATCATTCGCACTAAATAAACCTGATAACACAATCCTGTCTTTTACTTTAACTATATAGCCATCAACGGTAACGGTTAAGTTTTTAGCGGCTTTCCAGGCAAAACCCATACTCGAGTTGATAGAAGTTTCCTGTTTTAAATTAGGTATACCAGCCGCTTTGGTAACTTCGTCCGTGTTTCTTGAAATGCGGGATTGAACCAGCGTGCCACCACTAAAAGAAGTTAACGTATTGCTGAAATTAATTTGCTGCAACGATGGTGCTCTAAAGCCGGTACTCAATGACCCTCTTAAACTAAGTTTGTTTGACACTTTATACCTGGTAGCGATTTTTGAAGTATTTACAAATCCAAAATCAGAATAGTTCTCAAAGCGTATCGCAATATCCAGCAGCCATTTTTTTGTTACATTCATTTCTGCATCCGCATAACCACTCAGGTTGGTGCGGTGCTGATTCACTACATCCGTAGGGCTGAAACCCGGAAAACCCTGTGCGCCGGAAGCCTGTTCGGTTGAATTGGGATATTGTTTATAACTAGCTTCTTCTCCTTTGTAAATCGCATATTTTTCATACCTGAATTCTGTTCCAAGGCCTATATTAAGCCCTTCTCCAATTGAAGAAAAGGATTTACTAAAATCAAGATTGGTAGTGTTTTGCAGAAAATTGAAACCACCATCATCAAAATGTGTTTTAGAAATATCGCCAACGATGGAGGCGTTATACGTTTTATCACCGTAAAAGTGAAAATCATTTCTGCCGATGGTATTGCTCAAATCCCAGTTCCAGTCACCTGTTAGTTTGCCTTTAAATCCGGCAGCCAGTGAAATATCTTTTATATGGGTTTGAATATGCGGATTGAAATAGGTTTCGCCCCCGGTGGTTTTATGCATAATGGCAGGATCAAATATCAGGTTACCGCCCGCATCAATCGGAAAGCGGAAACTGTTAACACCTCCGCTATAGTTTCTTGAATAGGCAAATGCGTCAGAAGCCTTGTAATTGTATCCACCGAATGAATAAAAGGTAGTCTTTCCGCTGGTACCCACCGGAATTTCCATATTAAACATGGCACCGGCAGTTTTTACAGAGCCATCACCAAACGCACGTCGTCCGTTGTTGAGGGGCAAGGCATTTAGGTTTTTAGCAAGGTCTGTGTCACCAACCTGCCGGAAAGTTTTGGCTTGGGATAGCAGATCGAGCGAAAAGTTTACGAAACCTCCCCGTTTACCAATGGCTACACCATTGTTTACAGACAGCGAAACAGTTCCGCCATCAATGGGGTTACTGTAAACATATTCATTATTAGCACGGGAATTATACGAATTGTATTTCGTATCATCATATCCGCTCCATCCTGTGTTGATGGTCCAGTGATTGATATCTTTCTTTAACACAATATTTATTACACCCGCCATGGCATCAGAGCCATATTGCGCTGAGGCACCGTCGCGCAAAATTTCAATTCTATCTACTGCTGACTGTGGCAACGCATTTAGGTCAACACCTGAGTTACCTCTTCCTCTTGCACCAAACAGTGCTACAAATGCTGTCTGGTGGCGACGTTTGCCATTGATCAGTACCAGGGTTTGATCGGGGCCAAGGCCTCTTAATGTACCAAGGTCCACGTGATCTGCACCATCTGCACCACTTTGTTTATTGTAATTAAAGGAAGGAGCAGCCATATTTAAAATGGAAGTCAAATTCATTTTAGCGGTAGGCAAGCCAACCTGGTTTATTTTAATGACATCCACCGGCACAGCAGTTTCTGTTTTTGCTCTGCCTGCACCACGGGTTCCTAAAACTACAATGTCTCCTAAATCAACCAGTACGGCGTCCAGAGCAATTGAAATTTCTGATGCACCTTTTAAAGTAACCGAACGGGGAATATAACCAACAGAACTTATCTCCAACACATCATTGGCTGCTGCCTGTATGGTTAAAATACCATCACTATTAGAGGCCGCTCCCTTTTTAGTAGATTTTATTTTAGCAGATGCAGATAAGGGATTACCTGTTTTTGCATCGGTAATTTTTAGTGTAAATGTTTGTTGGGCAAATAATAGATTGCTACAAAAAAGTAAAAGAAATGATAAAGTTAAATTTTTCATAATTGATTGTTTTGGTTTTTCAAAGTTCATAATAAAAAATCTAAAAAATAAAAATACTTCGTAATCAGCAACTTGTTTCCTTTTTTGCGACTCACGTTGCGACGTTTTTTACATTAAATTATTATATCTATTTTATGGATTGTTATTTTTACTGAAGCGCTATTTTTTTATGGATTGTTATTTTTACTGAAGCGCTATTTTTGTAAAAAATGTTTATATACGGTATGTTTTCAAAACTGTTTAATAATTTAAAAATAACGAATCATTCATGGAGATAACTAACTGCACAGCAAAAGATATTGACACAATATTTGAATTCTATGATGCCGCTATTGCATATCAGAAAACAAAATTTTATAAACACTGGCAGGGTTTTGAAAAATCGCTTATTGAAAAGGAAATAAGAGAAAACAGGCAATATAAAATTGTGGTGGATGGAAGTATAGTCTGCATATTTGCGATTACTTTTAATGATCCGGTTATATGGGGCGAAAAGGATAAAGATCCTGCCATGTATATTCACAGAATTGTTACGCATCCCGCATTTAGAGGAAATAATTGTGTAAAAAATATTGTGGATTGGGCAATTGATTTTGGCCAAAAAAATGCCATTCAATTTGTGCGGTTAGACACCTGGGGCGACAATCAAAAACTAATTAACCATTATACCAATTGCGGCTTTACTTTTTTGGGGATATCAGAAAAAATAAGTGACGAAACTTTGCCGAAGCATTACGACTGCATTTCATTAAGTTTATTTGAAATTGTAATTAAAGACTGGAAAAAAATGAATAAACCTGGTGAAAGGGAAGGCGCATAATTGCTTATTTTATTAGAAATTTTAAAACCGCATTATACAAATTATCCAATCACATTGACTGCAAAACATGATTATCATAAAACCATAAACTCTTTTGACAGGTTCTAAAACTACTGATTTTAAAAAGTGGAAAAAAAGGACTGTATTATCTTTACTTTGATTCTTATAAAAATATTTTTTTCCATTAGATACCCATGAATAGGTCATGAAGATATCTACCAAAAAATAAATCAGCAGCCCATTATTCATTGTATGCTTCCAATGCTTTTTCCAAACAATCCATTGCTGCGTTGATATCGGTGATATTTAAAACATAAGCCAGGCGTACTTCCTGTTTACCTAAACCTGGTGTGCCGTAAAAGCCACTTGCCGGTGCCAGCATTAAAGTTTGTTTATTAAACTCAAATGATTCTAACAGCCACTGGCAAAATTTGTCGGCATCAGCTACAGGTAATTTAGCGATTGCATAAAATGCGCCACCAGGATTGGGACAAAAAACGCCGGGCATGGCATTTAGTCTTTTTACAATCGTGTCCCTGCGTTTTTTATATTCTGCTTTAATGTCATCAAAATAATTAAGGGGTAAGTCAACCGCTGCTTCTGCCAAAATTTGTGCAAAACCTGGCGGACTTAATCTTGCCTGCGCAAATTTTAAAACGGAATTTAATACCTCCTTGTTTTTTGTAACCAATGCTCCAATTCTACCGCCACAGGCACTGTACCTTTTGCTGATGGTATCCATTAAAATTACGTTGTCGTCAGCGCCTGTTAAATGCATGGCACTGGTATGAGTTCCTTCATAACAAAACTCACGATAAGCCTCATCCGAAAATAAAAACAGATTGTGTTTTACAATAATCTGTTTTAATAATTCCATCTCTTCTTTACTATATAAATAGCCCGTTGGGTTATTGGGGTTACAAATAATGATGGCTTTTGTTTTGGATGTAATGGCTTTTTCAAAATCTTCTATCGGCGGCAATGCAAAGCCGGTTTCGATGGAAGAAGTGATTGGCTTTACAATAACACCTGCTTCTATAGCAAAGCCATTGTAATTGGCGTAAAATGGTTCAGGAATAATTACTTCATCGCCGGCATCCATGCAAGCCATCATTGCAAAAACGATGGCCTCGCTGCCTCCGGTTGTAATAATGATTTGTTCGGCCGTTACATCAACGCTAACCCTGCTGTAATATTCCGCAAGTTTTTTACGATAGCTTTCATTGCCGGCACTGTGGCTATATTCAAGAATTTTAAAATCGCTGTTGCGTACTGCTGCTAAAATTTGTGGCGGGGTTTCAATATCGGGCTGACCAATGTTTAAGTGATATACTTTTGTACCTCTTTTTTTAGCAGCTTCTGCAAAAGGCACTAATTTACGAATGGGTGATGGGGGCATTTCATGACCACGTTTACTTATGCTTAACATTCTGCAAAGATAAAGGTGATATTGAGATATTGGAAGACAGATATTAGGATATTGTAAAGGAGACATTGGGATATTGGGATATTTACCGGTTCGTAGAACTTCAAAAAAGTAAAGGAAATGTTAACACCAATATCTCAATATCCCAATATCCCAATATCTCATCTTACTCTGAATCCTCTTAAAAAATCTGCAATTATCATTTTCTTTTTTCCCTCCAGTTGCAATTCTTTGATAGAAATATAACCATCTGTACAGGCAAATTGTAAAAATGTTTTTTGATCGGTTTCAAATTCGCCAGGGGCAAGTGCAGGCGTAGTTACTATTTTTTCCGCTTTAAACAATTTCAGTTTCTTTCCATTTAGAAATGTAAATGCGGCCGGATGGGGCGATAAGCCCCGGATTAAATTATATACTTCCTGCACAGACTTTGCCCAGTCAATGTTACAGGTTTCTGTAAATATTTTGGGTGCATGTTTTAGTTCCTTTATTTGGGTATTGTAATCGGTATGATTCACGCCAGTATTGGTTTGAATAGTTTCCTGGATGGTTCCGTCTGCCAGTTGCTGCAATGTTTTTAATAAAAGATCAGCCCCCATTATTTTCATCTGGTCATGTACTTCACCTGCCGTTTCATCTTCGGCAATGGCAAAACTTTGCTGCAATAAAATATTGCCGGTATCTATCTGGTGTTGCAGTTTAAAAGTGGTAACGCCGGTTTCTTTTTCACCATTGATAACGGCCCAGTTAATGGGTGCAGCGCCACGGTATTGCGGTAGCAACGAGCCATGTACATTGATGGTACCCATTGGTGGCATATCCCATACTATTTCTGGTAACATCCTAAACGCTACCACAATCTGAACATCTGCCTGCAATGCTTTTAACTGTTCTATAAATGCCGGATTCTTTAATTTTTCCGGTTGAAGAATTGTCATCCCTTTTTGAATCGCATATTTTTTTACATCGCTTTGTTGTAAATCCATTCCTCGTCCGCCAGGCTTATCGGGTGCTGTAATTACGCCCACAATATTGCAGCCCGCCTGCACCAGTTTATCTAAAGACGCTACTGCAAATTCCGGCGTGCCCATAAAAACAATGCGTAGTTCGTTCCATTTTTTCATCGGCGTAAAGGTAACCTCATTTGTAATAACCTGTTTGCGCCAGGCCCGCCAGGAGCAGCATGCATGATTGTTTGTTAAGTAATTGCAAACGAACAGTTTTACTACCATCAAATAATTCTAATGGCTGTATGTTACAGTATGAAAAGAAAAGATTTTTTCAATGTCCTGTTTTCTTCACAACCGGAAAGGTACCGGCCGCCAGCTACTCCTGCATTGACAGGTACTTTAAAAAAATATAAAAGTAAATGGGATGCTGCCGCAACGGTTCATTTTTTAAAGCATACCATGTTTGGTGCAAAGCCTGCGGATGTGCAGTTTTTTAAGAGCAGTTCTTTAAAAAAAACAGTTGCCGCAATGTTGCAGGCCGCACCAGCGCCAACGACAGCACCCGTCAATAATTATTCGGATGATAAAATTATTGATGAGCAGGTACCAAAGGGAAATACCTGGGTGAATGCCACCAATGGGAACGGACAAATCAACTACCGGCGCCGCAATTCGTATAAGCAATGGTGGATGGGATTGATGATTAACCAGGACAGGAGCATTACCGAAAAAATAGTATTGTTCTGGCACAATCATTTTGCCACCGAAACTAATATTGCGGAAAACCCTATGTATTGTTACCGTTACAATCTATTGCTTCGCCAACATGCATTGGGTAATTTTAAAACCCTGGTAAAAGCCATCACTACTGATTTGTGCATGCTGCGTTACCTGAATGGATATGCGAACACCAAAAAAGCCCCGGATGAAAATTATGGCCGCGAATTGCAGGAATTATTTACGGTAGGAAAAGGCCCGGGATCGCAGTACACAGAAGCAGATGTAAAAGCCGCGGCAAGAGTGCTGACAGGATATAAAATTGATAATAAAACCTTTACTTCTTCCTTTGATGCCAGCCGCCATGATACTGCTGATAAACAATTCTCCAACTTTTATAATAGTAGGCTTATCAAAGGCGGTAAAGGCGATGAAGGCACAAAAGAACTGGATGATTTAGTGGATATGATTTTTGAACAGGAGGAAGTGTCCAGGTTTATTTGCAGAAAACTTTACCGCTTTTTTGTTTTTTATACAATTGATATTGTTACAGAACAGCAGATTATTTTACCGCTTGCAAAAATTTTTCGCAAAAATAATTTTGAAATAAAACCGGTACTGGAAAGTCTTCTCAGCAGTCAGCATTTTTTTGATATAGCGCTGCGAAATACCACCATTAAAAGCCCTGCAGATTTTTGCATCGGGTTGATAAGGGAATTTAATGTGGCGTTTTTACCGCATGATGATTTGATGGCAGATTATTCAGTGTGGGAATTTGTACATGCACAGTCGGCCGCTATGCAGCAAAACATCGGCGATCCGCCAAACGTAGCCGGCTGGCCAGCCTATTACCAGCAGCCGGAATATTATAAACTCTGGATTAACTCAGATACGCTGCCCCGCCGCAACCAATACTCAGACAGGTTGATGGGTTATGGATTTACGGCAAAGAATGGCTGTAAAATAAATATTGATCCTGTAGTATATGCTTCGGCCCTGCCACATCCTGAAGATCCGGATGCGCTTATCAACGACTCCATAAAACTGCTGTATGCGGTAGATTTATCTGATGCTGAAAAGACCCATATAAAGAGCAATGTGCTTTTATCGAACCTGCAGGGAGACGCAGCCAATCATTACTGGACCAATGCCTGGAATGCTTTTATCGCAAAGCCGGATGAGCCGGTTAACAAAAAAGAAGTGACCAATAAATTAAAGAACCTGTACAAATATTTAATGAACAGGCCCGAATACCAGGTTTATTAAATAGCCTGCTAATTTTTTATGCTATGAAAAGAAGAACTTTTTTTAAATACACGCTTCCCTCCCTGGTGTTGCCCACTTTGTTGGGTGGTTTTAAATTAAATGCATTTGCGGGTAGCCCCCTGTTGCAAAATTTGCTGAACACAGGCAACAAAAACCGGGTGATGGTAGTAATACAATTAGCGGGTGGTAATGACGGATTAAATACCGTGATACCAATTGAGTTTTACGGAGCTTATAAAAATGCAAGATCAAATATCGCCATTGCAGAAGAAAAAATTTTACGGCTACATGGCAACGATACAACCGGATTAAATCCGGCGATGGGATGGATGCAGCAATTGTATAACCAGGATAAGCTGGCCATTGTACAGGCAGTAAGTTATCCGCAGCCAAGCTTTTCGCATTTCCGGGCTACCGATATCTGGTTAACAGGAGAAGAAAGTACTGAGGCATTCAATACCGGCTGGATGGGACGATACCTTAATCATTTGTATCCTGATTTTCCAAATCATTATCCCAACAGGCTTATGCCCGATCCGTTGGCAATACAAATAGGCTCGGTGGTTTCACCGGGTTTGCAGGGGCCTTCTTTTCCCATGGCGATGGCCATCAGTAACCCGGACAGTTTTTATAATATGCTAAATGAAAAACCCTTTAAGGGAACAACTTCAATGGCGCAGGATCAGTTGGATTATATCCGCCAGGTAGCAGAAAAAACAGACGCTTATGGCGATACAATAAAATTGGCGGCAAAGAAAATAATGAAACAATCTGCCAAATATCCAGATAAGGGGAAGAATGGATTAAGCGATCAGTTAAAAATTGTTTCGAGGCTGATTGCGGGAGGTTTACAAACACAGATTTATATGGTAAGTATGGGTGGTTTTGATACCCACGCCAAACAAACGGCTCCGGATAATACTGCCGTGGGGGTACATGCTAACCTGTTGCAAAAACTGTCAGAAGCGCTGGATGCTTTTATGGATGATCTTGCATTACAACAGGTGGCTGACAGGGTAGTGGGCATGACGTTCTCTGAATTTGGAAGGCGCATAAAATCCAATGCAAGTGGTGGAACTGACCATGGTGTGGCGGCTCCACTTTTTGTTTTTGGCCAGCCTGTCAGGGGCGGTATCATTGGCAGCAACCCATTGTTGCCGGTGCAGGCTACCGGCAACGATAATATTGCCATGCAGCATGATTTCAGGGCAGTGTATGCTTCTTTGTTAAAAGACTGGCTTGGGATGAAAACATCAGACATGCCAGGTATTTTGCAAAAGGATTTTGATACGCTTCCGTTGATAAAAATGGTATAAATAACTGCTGTGTGTAAATGCTTTTAGTCAAAATCTTTATACAATAAATATTTCTTCCTGATTTTTTTATAATTGCTTAACGCAGGTTCCCAACTCTTTCTTATTTCGGCTTCGGTTTTGCCCTGCTTCACCTGTTGCGCCAATTGATCGTTGCCTGCCAGTTTGTTGATGAAATTATTTTTTAAAAAGAAACTGTCTTTACCCGGGAAAATTTTATAGGCATACAGCAAATATTTTAACTGAATTTTTTTGTCCAGCTCTTTTAATATTTTTTCCGGTGTTCCGCTCAAATTCCATCCGTAACATTGCTGGTAATAACACTTGCTTATTTTGGCGCCCTCATTGGGTTTGGGCGTAAATGCATACATGGTTTTTGGTAAAGACGGATGCCCAAAAATCTGGAAAGGTTTATCCGTTCCCCTTCCTTCGCTTAACACGGTACCTTCAAAAAAACAGGTAGAGGGATAGAGATAGATACTTTGAATGTCTCTTATATTGGGAGAGGGTGCTACTGGTAAAATGTATTTGCTGTTATGATCGTAATTAACACATTTAATCACCAGGACATGAAAGGGAGTATCTGTTGTTGGTTTACTATTAATATTATATGTATTTATTTTATTGGCCTCCGGCGATAACCATTTTTCGCCTGCCAGCAGCAACGCATATTCGCCAATGGTGAGGCCGTACACTACCGGTATTGGCTGCATGCCGATGAAACTTTTAAACTTTGGATCCAGCACAGGGCCATCAACATAAAAGCCATTGGGATTTGGTCTGTCCAATATCAGCAAGGGCTTGTGATTTTCCAAAGCACTTTCAAGATAATATTGCAGGGAAGAGATGTAAGTATAAAAACGGGTGCCGATATCCTGGATGTCGAATACTAATATGTCCACCCCTTTTAAATCTTCGGCAATAGGCTTTTTATGATCGCCATATAAACTAATTACAGGGATGCCTGTATTTTTGTCTATTGCATTATTGATATCCTCACCTGCACCCGCGGTACCCCTGAAACCATGTTCGGGACCAAATATTTTTACTATTTTAATACCTCTTTTTACCAGTGTGTCTACCAGGTGTGTATTATTTACCCTACTTGTCTGATTGGCAAAAATGGCTACGGTCTTGCCTTTCAAAAGGGGAAGATATACTTCCATACGCTCTGCGCCAGGTACAATGCGGGTGCCTTTTATTGGCTTATTTATTGATTGTGCATGTGTGTTCAGAAATAATGGTAAAGCAATTACCAAAACAAAAAATTTGCGATGTGTCATCTTTCAAAGGTCTTTAAAGTTTTTTAATTGGGAGGTGTAGATTTTAATTAATAAATTGCCCAAAAACGAAACATTCCTGTTTTTTAACTGTTGCTGCATGTGGTTCATCATAGAAAAAAAGTACAAGAGTGCGACGCCAATGAAGCTAAATAGCAGTTAAATGTTTGGCCAAGAAATAAATTATAAACTATAATAAAAAAAATAAAAAAAATGGCACAAGTTAAAGAAGGGGATGTTGTAAAAGTACATTATACCGGCAAGTTAGTTAACGGGGAACAATTTGATTCTTCTGTGGGCAGAGAGCCATTGGAATTTACCGTGGGCGCAGGGCAGATGATTAAAGGGTTTGATGCCGCAATGCCGGGCATGAATGTAGGCGACAAAAAAACAATCAATATTGCACCCGAAGAAGGATATGGTCATAAAAGTGACGAGGCAATTATTGAGTTTCCAAAGGAGCAGATACCTGCCGATATGAAACTGGAACCGGGGATGCCGCTAACGCTTAGCAACCAGGAAGGACAGCCCGTACCTGTTATTGTTGTTGAAGTAAAAGAGGATGTGATTATTTTAGATGCCAATCATTTTTTAGCCGGGGAGGAACTGGTGTTTGATATTGAGCTGGTTGAAATAGTGTAATTATTTTAAATTGATGTGTAAGAGCAGTTTGTAATTTACGGACTGTTTTTTTATGCCAGTGATGCAATGGAACATGATTAAATTTACAGATACCATTTCAATATTTACAACTTAATCAATGATACAAATAAGTTCAGATAATATGGCCGAACGGTTTATGCGGTATGTGCAGATTGATACTCAGAGCGATCCGGTAAGCACATCACATCCGTCGACAGAAAAGCAAAAAGACCTTAGTAAATTATTGTACAAAGAACTGCTGGGAATGGGTATAACCGATGCGGACACAGACTCTTACGGGTACGTGTATGCTACAATACCCGGTAACAGCGATAAAAAAAATATCCCGGCCATTTGTTTTTGTGCGCACGTAGACACGGCGCCGGATTGCAGTGGTACCAATGTAAAACCTATTCATCACCGGTATTATGATGGAGCAGATATTGTATTGCCCGACGATACAGCGCAAGTACTTACTACCAATACATCGCCGTATTTAAAAGAACATATTAATCACGGAGTAATTACGGCCAGCGGTTTAACGCTGCTGGGTGCTGATGATAAAAGTGGTGTGGCAGCCATTATGGAAGCAGCACTTTTTTTTATGCAAAACCCCGCAGTAAAGCATGGCGATATAAAAATTTTGTTTACTCCCGATGAAGAGGTTGGTAAGGGTACGGCCAAAGTAGATATGCAAAAACTAGGTGCAAAGTTTGGCTATACTTTGGATGGGGGAGAAGCAGGCAGCCTGGAGGATGAAACCTTTAGTGCAGATGCGGCTACCATCACCATCAACGGGATAATTGTTCACCCCGGTTATGCAAAAAATAAACTGGTGAATGCTTTGAAAATTGCAGGGGCTGTATTGGATGCATTACCAAAAAATGAATGGAGTCCGGAAACAACTTCCGGTCAGGAAGGATTTGTACACCCGGTTGCTGTAAACGGTATTTCGGAAAAAGCTACCCTGCAATTTATAGTGAGGGATTTTACTTTGGCAGGTTTGCAGCACCACCACGACAGGCTTAAAAAAATTGCGGAAGAAGTGTTAGCAGGCTTTCCAGGGGCTACTTTGGAATATTCCGTTACTGAACAATACCGCAACATGAAAGCAGTGCTGGATCAGTATCCGCAGGTAGCAGCGTTTGCAGAAGAAGCTATTCAACGGGCAGGGTTGCCGGTAAAAAAAGAAAGTATTCGTGGCGGTACAGATGGCAGTAGGTTTAGTTATATCGGAATGCCTTGTGCGAATATATTTACGGGTATGCAAAATATTCACAGCAAGCTGGAATGGATAGGCACAAAAGATATGGCCAAAGCTGCTGAAACAATTGTGCATTTGAGTATGATTTGGGAAGAGAAAAGTGAATAAGCTAATAAGCTAATTTGATAATCGGCAACTGTCAGCCAACGGCACATCAAAGATTTTTACCGTGCTGTTTAAAAATACTTACCTTCATTTTAAATTATAAAATTATGGATTTATTAAAAGAATTATGGTGGGTTATCCCTATTTTTTTACTAATTGCAGGGGGACTGTTTACCGTTAACCAGGGAACCATTGGTGTAGTAACCCGCCTGGGGAAATACCACAGCATTAAAATGCCGGGCCTAAATTTTAAAGTTCCTTTTTTAGACCAGCTGTATAAAAGAGTCAGTATTCAAAATCGCTCTGTTGAACTGGAGTTTCAGGCTGTAACGGTTGACCAGGCCAATGTGTATTTTAAATCCATGTTATTGTATTCGGTACTCAATATTGATGAAGATACCATTAAAAATGTGGCTTTTAAATTTATCAGTGAAAAAGATCTGATGCAGGCATTGATCCGCACGGTAGAAGGAAGTATTCGTGCATTTGTATCTACCAAAAAACAGGCAGAAGTACTAAATGTACGCAGGGACATTGTTGAAAATGTAAAAGAACAGGTAGATGTACAACTGGAAAGCTGGGGTTATCATTTGCAGGATCTGCAGATCAACGACATCACTTTTGATGAAGCCATTATTACCAGCATGAGCAAGGTTGTGGCCAGTAATAATTTAAAAGCAGCTGCTGAAAACGAAGGACAAGCCTTGCTGATTACTAAAACAAAAGCAGCAGAAGCTGAAGGCAATGCCATCAAAATTGCGGCAGAAGCTGAAAGGCAGGCGGCCCAATTGCGTGGACAAGGTGTGGCATTATTTAGAGAAGAAGTAGCCAAGGGAATGAGCCAGGCGGCAGAACAAATGAAACAAGCTAACCTGGATACCAATGTAATTTTATTCAGCATGTGGACCGAGGCCATTAAGAATTTTGCGGAGTATGGAAAGGGCAACGTTATTTTTTTAGATGGCAGCAGCGAAGGCATGGAAAAAACCATGCGCCAAATAATGGCTATGCAGCAAATGGATGGAAAGAAAATATGATACCAATAAAATATTTATTACAAGAGCCGGATTTTATCCGGCTCTTGTTGTAAATTTTACTTTAACATTTATTTGTAGCGCAATTGATGTTTGTTTGCGTTACAAATATTATTTACAATCTACCGGCATAATTATCCTGCAATAAAAAACGGAAATAATTACATTTGCCTTAAATCAGTTAAACATGTTTGATATTCTATTACAGATAGACAGTACCAAAGTTGCCACAGAATTGTTATCTCAAAAATCGGAAAACGTTTGGGGCGTACTGGCAAAGGGAGGCTTGCTGATGATTCCTTTACTATCCTTACTGGTAGTGGCTATTTTCTTTTTTATTGAACGATGGATCACGATCAGTAAAGCTGCAAAAATTGAAGATAATTTTATGAGCATCATCCGGGATAATATTGTTTCGGGCAATGTTACGGCAGCCCGGAACCTGGCAAAAAATACCAATAACCCCGTTGCTAAAGTCATTGATAAAGGCATGCAGCGCATTGGTAAACCTATTGATGCCATCGAAAAAAGTATGGACAATGTTGGCGTATTGGAAATGTATAAACTGGAAAAGAATTTATCCATCATATCCATCATAGCACGCATTGCCCCGCTGTTTGGTTTTTTGGGGACCATTATTGGTATGCTGGCACTTTTTAAAGGGATTGCTGCCACTTCAGAATATACACCCAATACCATTGCTGATGGTATCTATATTAAAATGATTACTTCGGCAACGGGTTTAATTATTGGTATCCTGGCTTACCTGGCGCATAGTTTTTTACAGGCACAAATTGCCCGGATAGAAAATAAGATAGATGCAGCGAGTGCTGAGTTTGTAGATATATTGCAAGAACCAACACGGTAATTGATTACACGGATTGAAAACGGATTACACTGATTTTTTAAAAGATTGAATACACTGGCGAATAGTAATTATCCTGAATTTGGTAAATTCTAATTTGTAATAGTTGTATTAATTGGTGTAATAAAAATAGAAAACAATATGAGCTTAAGAAAAAAATTTAAGGTAGAGGGTGATGAAGTAGATACCGGTCCGTTGAACGATATTCTTTTTATCCTGATGTTTTTTTTTCTGATCATTTCTACATTGGCTAACCCCAATGTAATAAAGTTGAGTAACCCCAAAGCTAAAAGCGATACAAAGGCCAAGCAAAGCGTAATTGTAAGTATTGATAAAAACCGCATTGTACATGTGGGTCAACAAAAGATATTGTTTGATTCTCTGGAGTCATCTTTAAGAACTCATATTCATGTAGGTGATAGTATAAAGCCGGCCGTGGTGATCAATGCAGATTCAATGGTGGTATGGAAAGACATTGTAAAAATTATGAGTATTGCTAAAAAACTGGGTGCTACTACTTCGGCATCGGTTAGCAATCAATAAGCTGCTGTTACCATTCTTTCTTTGCCAAAAATGTCTTTTTTTATTTCAACCCTGCTATAATTTTCTTCAAACAAAGCTTTTGTTTCTTTGGCAAAATTTTCATGTGTTTCCATAAAAATCTTCCCGTTTTTGGTAAGATTGGTTTTACCGAAGTCAGCGATCTTTTTATAAAATAACAAGGGCAAGTTATCCGGTACAAACAATGCCTGGTGTGGCTCGTATGCAGTTACATTGATATCCAGTTTTTCTTTTTCGTTCAAAGGAATGTAGGGTGGGTTACTGATGATGATATCAAACATAGGTAAACCAACCCATTGCGGTTCATCTAAAAAATCAATGGTCAAAAACTGAATATTGGTTTTAAGATTGGCGGCATTTTCTCCCGCTACCAACAAAGCATATTCACTTACATCTATGGCAGTAACAAATGCGGTGGGCATATTTTTCTTTACGGCGATGGCAATACATCCGCTACCTGTGCCGATATCCAGTATGTTTAACGGCTTTTCAAAATGCCCTGCCTCAGTCAACACCAGTTCAACCAGCTCTTCGGTTTCGGGTCTGGGTATCAGTACACGTTCGTTCACTTTCAGTTTCATTTTGTAAAACCAGGCTTCGCCTAATACATACTGAACCGGTTTGTGTTGTAATAAAGCATTCAGTGCGCTGTTTAAATGTGCAATGATGGCAACTGGTAAAATTTGTTCCGGATTTCTTATTGTATCAAAACGTGTGCAACCTGCAATGCTTTCAAACACCCAATCTGTAATAACGGTAGCTTCCCGGGTAGTAAAAATCGCCTGTAATTTGTCTAAAAAATAGCGATATTGTTTGTAGACTGTCATCTTAGCAAACTTACTTTATTTTTCTATACTTAAATTTGCCGCCTGAATACACATGAAACATATATGCACCGCTGCCTGCAACTGGCAAAACTGGGAGCTGGCCAGGTTGCCCCCAATCCGATGGTGGGAGCGATGCTTGTTTACCAGGATTGTATCATTGGCGAAGGCTACCATAAGCAATATGGCCAGGCACATGCAGAGGTAAACTGTATCAACAGTGTTAGTGAAGCCAATCAGTTACTGATTGAAAAAAGCACCTTGTACGTTTCATTGGAACCTTGTGCACACTATGGCAAAACGCCTCCCTGCGCCGATCTTATCATCCAAAAAAAAATTGCACAGGTAGTAATTGGCTGCAGGGATAGTTATGAAGAAGTGAATGGCCGCGGCATAGAAAAATTATTGAAGGCAGGCGTGGGGGTGGTAGCGGGAATATTGGAAAAAGAGGCACTTGACTTAAACAAACGGTTTTTTACTTTTCACACAAAGAAGCACCCTTATATTATTTTAAAATGGGCGCAAAGCCAGGATGGAAAAATAGCGAAGGAAGATTTTTCAGCGGTAAAAATCAGCCATGATGTTACCAACCGGCTGGCGCACAAATGGCGTAGTGAAGAGGCGGCCATACTGGTAGCAACCAATACTGCCCAATATGATAATCCTTCGCTAACCAACAGGCTGTGGCAGGGCAATAACCCAACAAGGCTGGTAATTGACTGGCAATTGAAATTACCCGAATCGTTGCATCTTTTTGATCGGTCGGTAAAGACAATCGTATTTAATCAGCTAAAAGACGAAGAAAGAAACGGATTATTATTTTATAAGTTATCCGAAGAAAAAAAATTACTCCCTGGGTTATTAAATGCTTTGTACCAGTTAAAAATTCAAAGTGTATTGGTGGAAGGTGGCGCAAAATTATTACAATCATTTATTGATGCAGATTGCTGGGATGAAGCAAGGGTAATTACGAATGAAGAAATGAGGATTGGCCATGGAATTCAATCGCCTCAATTAAAAAATAATTATTTAACTGAAGCAGATAAAATTGGTCATGACATTGTATCTTATTATGTTAGAACTGAGCAGTAAGTAAAAAATTTTAGAGTTAAAAAAGGTGTACAATTGTAACACGCCTACCGTTAAACCGCAAGTAAAAAACAACAATACATTGACACCAGCAACCGAAACAACATTTTACTACACCATTGAAAAACCTTCTGTAGAAGAATTTAAGGAGCGGGGCAGTAAATTTATTGCTTATGCTTTCCCCATAGAAACTGTGGATGAATTTAAAAAGCAGTTGCAACAATTAAAGAAAGAGCATCCCAAAGCAGTACATCATTGTTTTGCTTACAGGCTTGGTACTGACGGAAATAGTTTCAGGATAAGTGATGATGGCGAGCCTTCT
>NZ_JACMOO010000187.1 GCF_014377975.1 Ferruginibacter sp. | reverse complement strand
CTATCTTTTGCTAAGATTTGAGTTGTTACACTCTAAACCTCTAAACCCTAAACTTCTCCTGCACAATTAATAAATACTAACTATTTCTTTTTCAATAAGTTCTTCTGCAAATTCTTTTTTTATAACTGCCGAAGGAATTGGTGTATCATTTTTGCAAACTTTTTTTTCGTTATTTGAAAGAATAAGATCGTAGGCAGGCAGCGTTAAAAAGTCTTCCCATTTATCCTGCACCACCAGTTTATTAAAAATGCAGATAGCCTGTACATACTGTCCCGCCTGATATACTTTACTGCCTGCTGCGTTTTTTATGCTTTCTATTTCATCATCTCTCAGATCTATATAAAGATTCAGGTTAATTTCTCTGCCATCATCCAGTTTGGCTTTACTGCGTACCCACTGCCAAACCTGTGTGCGGCAAATTTCTGCAGTGGCTGCATCTTCCATCATATTGTAAAGAGCCGCAGCGCCATTGCCCCGCAACCAGCTTTCCAGGTAAAGAATACCCACATTTATATTGTGCCGCAATCCTGCTTCGGTAATGGTTCCTCCGGGTACCTGCAGCAGTTCTTTTTCTGTGCAACTGAAATCTTCTCTCTTTACATGAAGCTGGTTGGGCGTTTTCATGAATTCGTCAAATACTTCTTTGGCAAGTGATACCAATCCCGGGTGTGCCACCCATGTACCATCGTGCCCATCTTTTACTTCACGAAGTTTATCGGCTTTTACTTTTTGCAGGGCGGCCTCATTGGCTTTTTCATTTCCCCGGATAGGAATTTGTGCTGCCATACCACCAATGGCATGAGCACCCCTTTGGTGACAGGTTTTAATTACCAGTTGTGTGTAGGCCCTCATAAAAGGAACGGTCATAGTTACCTGAGCCCGGTCTGGAAAAACATGCTGCGGAACATTCCTGAATTTTTTGATAAATGAAAATATATAATCCCAGCGGCCACAGTTTAATCCGGCAGAATGATCTCTTAACTCCCACAAAATTTCATGAAGCTGAAAACTGGCAAGAATGGTTTCTACCAGCACAGTAGCTTTTATACTGCCATGCGCTACACCACAATAGTTTTGGGCAAACGTAAATACATCATTCCATAACCTTGCTTCTTTATAACTTTCCAGTTTGGGTAAATAGAAAAAAGGGCCGGCGCCATTCTTTAATAATGTTTTTGCATTATGAAAAAAATACAAACCAAAATCTACCAGGCTTGCGCTTACAGGTTCTCCATCCAGTTCAATATGTTTTTCATCGAGGTGCCAGCCTCTTGGCCTTATAAACAGTGTAGCTGTTTTTTCATTCAATGTATATTCTTTTCCATTTTCTGCATTGTAAAAATTAATATTACGGTTGATGGCATCCTTAAGATTTATTTGCCCACCGATGGTATTATCCCAAGAGGGTGCATTGCTGTCTTCAAAATCTGCCATAAAAATATTGGCCCCGGAGTTACAGGCGTTGATGATCATTTTGCGGTCCACCGGTCCGGTTATCTCCACCCTTCTGTCTTTAATAATATCCGGAACCGAAGCTATCAGCCAGGCTGAATTGCGGATACTTTCTGTTTCCGGCAGTAAACCAGGTTGCCATCCTGCATCTAATTTCACCTGCAACAATTGCCTGTCATTCAATAATTGTTTTCTCCTGGCATTAAAATTTTGCTGCAGGGCTGCAATAAAAAGTAAGGCTTCAGGGGTAAGCACTTCGGCGAAAGACTGATGAAATGGGGCTTTGATGCGCATACCCGGCGGTGTGAAGTATTGCCCGGGTGTTTGAGTGGTGATTATCATAATTTGAATATTTTCATCAAATATAGTACTTTTCTTTATTAGCGAATAATTCGCTAATAATTATTTTAATAAAGTTATGCACATTTCGCTAAATTGCAGTTATGATGACAGACAACGACAGTATTCGACTGATTTTTGGATTAAAGATGAAAGCCCTGCGGCAGGAAAGGGGACTGAGTTACCAGCAGCTTGCCCAAAAAACAAACCTTTCTCTTTCCTATGTTCATGATATAGAAACAGGAAAAAAATTTCCAAAGGCAGATAAAATATTATCACTGGCTAAAGTGCTGGAAGTAGATTATGATTACCTGGTTTCGCTGAGAGCCAGTAAAAAACTTCAACCTATTATAGACCTTATCAATTCTGATTTTATCAATGCCATTCCCTGGGAACATTTTGGATTAAAACCTGCATCCTTACTGGATCTGTTTTCCAATACGCCGGATAAAGTAACTGCCTTCATCAGTACCTTATTAAAAATTTCCCGCAGTTACCAATTATCAAAAGAAAATTTTTATAATGCAGCGCTGCGCTCTTACCAGGACCTGCAGGACAATTATTTTGAAGATTTAGAAGATGCCGTAAAGAGTTTTAGAAAGGATAATAAATGGAAAGAAATTTTACCTGTAGATACCGCATTGCTTGAAGCTGCCCTGCAAAAAACAGGCATCCAGGTAAACCGAAAGCGCATGAATACGCTGGAAGCATTGCAGCGGATCCGTTCCTTTTATTCTGCAAACAACAAAACGCTTTTTATTAATAAAGCATTCAGTCCGGCGCAGGAAAGATTTTTACTGGCCCGTGAAATTGCTTTTCAATACCTGGGCCTTACCGACCGACCTTATGAAACCATTATTCAACACAGCGAATCTTTTGATAAACTGTTGAATAATTTTAAAGCATCCTATTTTGCGGTAGCCTTATTAATGCCCGAACAAAATTTTGTGGAAGACATTAAACGTATAGTAATGCAACCCAAATGGAATGATAAAGCATGGCTGGACCTATGTTTTAAATATGATGTAACACCCGAGATGATGATGCAGCGGCTTACCAATATTTTGCCGAAACATTTTGGTATAGATCATCTTTTCTTTTTACGCATTTCGGGAGATATGGTAAAAGATGAATTTGAGATTACCAAAGAATTGCACCTGTCGCAGGTTCATAATCCTTATGCCAATGCAACCAATGAGCACTATTGCCGCAGATGGGTATCTATACATTCAATGAAAAATATTGCTGAGCAGGTAGCCCAAAAAAAATATAAACAACCTTATGTGGAGGCACAGGTATCACAATACTGGCATACACATAACCGGTATCTCTGTATCTCTATTGCAAAACCGGCAGCCAAAGGAAGTAATGAAATAGTGAGTGTAACTATTGGCTTGCTCATAGATCAGAAATTATCTCAAACCATGCCTTTTGTAAACGATAAATCTATTGCCGAAAAAACAGTGCATACCACCTGCGAACGCTGCGGCATTATGGACTGCAAAGAAAGAGCTAACCCACCGGTGGAAATATTTAAACAACAGCAGCAGGAAAAAATAAACGAAGCATTAATACAACTGGGAGAATAATTAAAGAATAGATAATCTTTTCATCAGTTCTTCCCGGTAAGTTTTTCCTATCGGAATGGGCGTATCTGCAATAATGAGATTGCTTTCTTCAATTGCATCTATCTTATCCTTATTAACAACAAAAGAACAGTGTACCCTTATAAAATGTGAGGAAGGAAATTTTTAAAGCCACTACTGTGTTTTTTATACTGACGATTTAACTTAGCCCCCTTTACCCCAAAATAACTGCTGATATTGGTAATCGTATCAACCCTTGTATCTACCGCTATCTTTTAAAAAATCCGATAGCTCCCGGGTAAAACCAGCACCTTCGGCCACGAAATGAAAATCATTGCGGATAATT
>NZ_JACMOO010000186.1 GCF_014377975.1 Ferruginibacter sp. | reverse complement strand
TCTGCCCAGGTGCAGGTACCCGTAAAGCCGGTATGGCCAAAACTGAGTGGGGATGCGCTCAGGCAGGGATATGGCTCAGGCCGGGTTGCATTGTCTTTTTCCGGTTTATCAAATCCATAGCCCCTGCGGCTGATGGCACTGTGATAAGCTGTAAATAGATCTACCGTTGATTTTTTGAAATATCGGGTACCATTTATTTCGCCACCATTTAGCAGCATCTGCATAATTACCGCAATATCGTAAGCATCGCTAAACAAGCCCGCATGGCCGGCCACACCGCCAAACATAGCAGCTCCGGGGTCATGTACATCCCCCTGTATCTGTTCCATACGGAATTGCTTTTCATTTTCAGTAGGGGCAATCTGGTTCAATGGTAAATATTCTCTGGGTCTGAAACCTGCAGTAGTTAATCCCAGCGGCTGATAAAATTCTCTTTTTACATACTCGTTTAAAGGCAAGCCACTAATGGCTTCCACTACTTTGCCGAGAAAAATAAAATCATTGTCACTGTAGATATATTTATTTGGGGCACCTAGCGCACTTAGTAAAATGCGCTGGTACATGGTATCGTTGTAATCCTTGCGGAGAAATAAATTCCCGGCTACCCGGATGCTAAAAGAATCTGTTTTTTGATGTGCAAAATATTTCGCGAAAGGGATGCCGGTAATTGTGTCGATGACCTCCCTGTAAAAAGGAATATAAGCAACAAGGCCAGCCTGGTGCAGTAAAATATTCTCTATCAGCAGGTGCTCTTTATTGCTGCCTTTTACTATGGGCAGGTAATTACCCAGCTCTTTTTTTAAATCAATTTTACCCTGCTCATACAAGCGCATAATGGAAATAGTAGTGGCGCAAATTTTTGTGACAGAAGCCATATCGTACGCGGTTTCTGTTGTTACCGGCGTGGGGTCATTGTAATTAAAATGTCCGTACGCTTTTTGATAAGCAACCTTCCCGTCTTTTACTACCAATACCACACAACCAGGTGTAGCGCCTTTACTGATGGCATTTTCAGCAATTAAATCAATGGTTTTAAGTTTACTTATGTCCAACCCTGCCACTGCCGGATTTACTGAAGGAAGTATTGCAACGGTGGTATTAATTCCACTGCCAAATGGATATGCTTCACAAACTGTTACAGGCAATTTTCCTTTGGCGGAAATTTTTCCCTCTAAAAAATCAACGGCTGCATTTTGAGTGTATTCATCATCTTCGTAACAGGCCACTAAATTTTTTGCAGTACAAAAGTTTTTAATTGCATAAGCATTACCAAAAACAAAACTGATGCAATTGGTTTCTTCTTGTAATTGTGCTGCCAGGGCAATGGCTGCAGCAGCGATCCCAAAATTATTCGCAGGCCTGCGATCATAATCATGTATACCAATCACTACATTTTTATACCTTTTTTTTATTAACGCAACGGTAGATAAAATTCTGATGGCATCTGCTTTGTAGTCAAAATAAAAAACGTCTGCACCATATTCGCTGCGCATTCTTTTTGCAAATGCATTGTCTTGATTAATGCCAATGCCAACATACACAACATCTTTGTCAGTCGCTGTAGAATTTGGCTTTAAAGGAAAAAAGTCATCACTTGTTTTATGTAGTAATGTCAATGCGTTTTCTGCTACCAGCTTTTTCATTGCCGGAATATTGCTGTTTAAATCTTCAGTAATATTAGCGGGATTGATTGGCACAAAATGGTTCATACCATATTGATATTTGGCCAGCAAAACTCTTTTGCAGTGCAGGTCAATATCCGCCCAGCTCAATTGTTTACTGTTGATAGCGTCTTTTATTTTTTGAATGCTTTGTGCTACATCTCCTGGCAAACAAAGCATATCGTTGCCAGCTATTAGTGATTGTGCAGAAGCCTGTCCATCCGGAAAATATTTTTTT
The DNA here is from genome assembly GCF_014377975.1 of Ferruginibacter sp. GTDB lineage: Bacteria > Bacteroidota > Bacteroidia > Chitinophagales > Chitinophagaceae > Ferruginibacter. The sequence goes on along the minus strand of NZ_JACMOO010000186.1, from coordinate 56,542 downwards.
ACTCCCTGCATTTCCAGCGCATCAGTAAAAGTTAGTCCCTGGTATCCAATCGTGTTGCGCATCAGTCCGTTTACATTTTTTGAAGAAATGGAAGTAGCTCTGTTGGCAGTATTGTCAATGGCCGGAATATACAAATGCGCCATCATCACGCTACTAATGCCAGCTTTAAATATTTCACGAAATGGATACAATTCCAGTGAATCCAATTGTGCCATTGTTTTGTTAATGACTGGTAAATCCAGATGCGAATCAACGGAAACATCGCCGTGGCCGGGAAAATGTTTGGCGCAGGCCATGATACCTGCATCCTGCAGACCCTGCATATATTTGATACCGAACAAAGCTACTTTGTATTTATCTTCTCCAAAACTACGGTCGTTGATAACCGGGTTATTGGGGTTGTTATTAATATCTACTACCGGTGCATAATTAACGTTAATGCCTAACCGTTTGCATTGCTCTGCCACTATTTTTCCATACTGATAAACGATTGACGCATCCTGCATAGCACCCAGCATCATCTGATGGGGTAATGCGGATACACTATCGAACAACCGCATGCCAACGCCCCACTCTGCGTCAATACAGGTCATGAGCGGTGTTTTGGCAATGCTTTGCAAATTGTTGATGATGGTAGCCAGTTGTACCGGGTTACCCTGAAACGGGCAGATGCCACCCACATTGTATTTTTTAATGTCCGCTGCAACTGCGCTGTCATAATAAATGGGAGTACGTGTTTTAAAATCGTAGGCAGATAAACGCAATATCATTAATTGAGCAATGCGTTGATCAGGCGAAAGGCTGTTAAATACACTGTCAACCCACTGCCGGGCAGCCATTGGATTGTTTAACCTGGTTTGTGTTTGCGCCACAAAAAAACTCATTTGTAAAATAAAAAACAGCCAATAAAATTTTCTCATAAAATAAAAGATATGTAGTACAAAATAAGTATTTTTTGCCGGAGACACGTTCAATAAATATTTTTAACTTTACACTATGTCAATCGCAGCAAAATACCGGCCTTATTATACGTACGAAGATTATTGCCAGTGGGAAGGCAGGTGGGAATTGATTGAAGGCATGCCTTACGCTATGAGCCCGGCACCGGTTCCAGATCATCAAAGAGTATGTGTACGATTGTGCCTTCGCCTGGAGCAAGCTTTGGAACACTGTAAAAAATGCAAGGTATATCTTCCAATAGACTGGAAGATAACCGAAGACACCGTTGTACAACCGGATATACTGATCGTGTGCAAACCCATTAATAAAAAATTCCTTGATTTTGCTCCTGATTTGGTGGTGGAAATATTATCTCCTTCAACAGCTTCCAAAGACCGTGGAGAAAAAATGGAACTGTATCAATCACAAAAAGTAAAGTACTATCTGATTGTTGATCCGAAGTTTAAAAAAATAGAAATATATCAGTTTGTAAATAATCAATATCAGCCTGTAGCCGTCAATCCAGATAAGCAAGCTTTTATTTTTGAAGAGACTGACTGTAAGCCGGAAGTGAATCTTTTAAACATCTGGGAGTAGCCCAATTTTTATCTACGTAAATTTGCTCCAAAATAAAGAAGAAATTTTGCCCGACATTATTCAGTTATTGCCCGATAATATTGCCAATCAGATTGCTGCAGGCGAAGTAATTCAACGACCCGCCAGTGCTGTAAAGGAATTGCTGGAGAATGCAGTTGACGCAGGCGCTACAGAAATTAAGCTAATAGTAAACGATGCCGGCAAGGCATTGATACAGGTAATTGATAATGGTAAAGGTATGAGCGAAACCGATGCCCGCATGAGTTTTGAAAGACATGCCACTTCAAAAATAAAAAATATCGATGATCTTTTTCATATAAAAACCATGGGCTTCCGGGGAGAAGCACTGGCGAGTATTGCCGCAGTTTCGCAGGTTGAATTGAAATCTAAAAAGGCAGAAGATATTACCGGCACTTATATTGAAATTGACAACAGTGTAGTTAAAAAACAGGAACCCGTAGCTATGCCGCAGGGCACAAGTATTGCCATGAAAAATTTATTTTTCAATGTACCTGCAAGAAGAAATTTTTTAAAAAGTAATCCTTCTGAACTGCGGCATATTGTGGATGAGTTTATACGGGTTGCCATGGCTTTTCCCAGCGTGTTCTTTTCACTAACCAGTAACGCCCAGGAGGTTTTTCATTTGGAAAACGGCAGCATGAAACAACGCATTGTACAGTTGTTGGGCAATAGCTACAACGCCAAATTAGTAAGCGTTCAGGAGCAAAGCGATTACATGAATATTTATGGTTTTGTAGGCAAGCCTGAAACGGCAAAAAAAACCAGGGGCGATCAGTATTTTTTTGTAAATAACCGGTTTATAAAAAGCGCTTACCTAAACCATGCGGTAATGGGGGCTTTTGATGAAATGATTGCAAAAGATAGTTTTCCGATGTACACCTTATTTATTGATCTGGATCCATCACAAATTGATATTAATGTGCATCCTACCAAGCAGGAAATAAAATTTGAAGATGAAAAAATTGTATACGCATTTGTAAAAAGTGCGGTGAAGCATGCGCTGGCACAATTCAGTATTACACCCACCTTAGATTTCGAACTCGACTCGTCTATTCAACACCTGGATGCAGTGAGTAAGCCATTTACAGCCGAACGAAAATCATCGGTTGCATCTTCTTCATTATACAATACGTTTACACAAAAAAACCAGGCGCACTTTATAGAAAATAAGAGTGAGTTAAAACACTGGAAAGATTTGTATGAACCTTCCAGCGGCGAATCGGGTGCGTTAAACCCGATGCCAGCAAGCCCATTAACAAATGCGGAAGTTGCAAACCGGGAGCCGGGATTTGTACCCCTGCGTGCATTTGTAACAACGGCACCCACGGCTTTGGAGCACCTAACACAGTTGCACCACACCTATATCATGGGGCAAAATGAGGATGGGTTTATGGTAATTCATCAGCAAAATGCGCACGAAAGAATTTTGTATGAACGTTTTATGAAAGCAGTGGCAGGCAAACCAATAGCCATTCAGCAAAATCTGTTTCCCATAACAATAGAACTGGCTGCCATGGATATGGTTATTTTAACGGAACTGTTGCCTGAACTGCATTTACTTGGCTACCACCTGGAACCTTTTGGTAAAAATACTTTTGTAATTCAGGGAACACCAGCAGACGTGGACCAGGGCAACGAAAAAACTGCCATCGAAAAAATGCTGGAACAGTTTAAACATTTTAGTGCCGATTTAAAATATACAAAAAGAGAAAAGCTATTTCGTTCAATGGCCTGGCAGCGGGCAGTTAAAGGCGGTACGGCGCTTACGCAAAAAGAAATGAAAATACTTGTAGAAGATTTGTTTGCCTGCAATACACCCAATATTACTCCCAATGGCAAACCGGTTTATACTTCCTTTAAAAAAAACGAACTGGATAAAATGTTTGGCAGGTAAAAATCAAAGCATAAAATTAACTGCTACCATCAATGCTCGTTGCAAAAGGCAAACGAATCCACAAAAAATTAGTCTTTAAAATTTTCATCATCGACTCATTTATTCTACTGCTATGCTGGCGGGAATTCTTTAAATAGTATTCCCCAAGCCACAATTAATTGTATTTTATTTATTAGAAGAATAAGGGACCTCTTTTAATTTTTAGTCAAAAGCAATCATCTGCATCAATCTGTTTGTAATGCATACCTTCACGTATTTTTAATAAAGTATTTAGTACTTTCATATCTATAAATAAACCAGCATGCCGTTTACTGTTGAAAGTAAAAGCGAAGGAGATTTTGATAAAATAATTTTACAAGACAACAGCACCCAAACATCAGTGGAAATTATTCCGGGCTGCGGAGCTATTTTACATGCTTTTACTGTTTGGCATAATGATGCGTTTATAAATATTATTGAGCAGTACGAAAGCGCAGCCGATTTTGCTGCCAATGTGGAGGTTAAAGGTTTAAAAAGTTGTAAGCTGTCTCCATTTGCCTGCAGAATAAAAAATGCTACCTATAGTTTTGGGGCACAACAATACACCCTTGATAAATATATACTTGGTGGAAGTGCCATTCATGGCTTGTTGTATGATGTTGCATTTACTGTTACCCATGCCGGGGCAGGTAATGAAAAAGCCCAGGTTGTGTTAACTTACGCATACCAGGGTGATAATCCAGGTTACCCTTTTAGATATGATTGTATTATAACCTACACCTTAAAAGCCGAAAGTGCGCTTGAAATTGTTACCGAAATTATTAATAGAGACAAACAGATTATTCCCATGCAGGATGGCTGGCATCCTTATTTTACGTTTGGTAAAAAAATAGATGACCTGCAACTGGAATTTCAGAGTAAAGAAAAAATATTGTTTGATGAGTCACTGGTACCCACCGGTGAAACATTGCCCTATCAGGAATTCAACTCCCTAAAGCAAATAAAAGATACCTTTTTTGATAATTGCTTTTCTCTGAATTTTGCAACCTGTCAGCCATTGTGTGTTTTGAGAGATGCTGTACAAAAACTACAAATAGAAATTCATCCCGACAAAACATATCCCTATTTACAGATTTATACACCGCCGGGAAGAAACAGTATTGCCATCGAAAATTTAAGTGCCCTACCGGATGCATTTAACAATGGAATAGGTTTAATAACTTTAGCGCCGCAAAGCTCCCATGTTTTTGCAACTATCTATAAAATAACTACCTTAAAATAACCAATGATTTCACTTGCTGCTACTGTTTTGCAACGCTTCAGAGAAAGTTTTACATCTGAGCCAACCCTCTATTTTTCGCCGGGTCGTATTAATTTAATTGGCGAGCATGTAGATTATAATGATGGTTTTGTAATGCCTGCAGCCATTGACAAGGGCATTTACTACGCTGTTGCTGCAAACAACAATAAGGAACTTCATTTTTATTCCATGGACTTTGACGAATGGCTTACTGTTGCAGTGGCAGATATAAAAAAAATGAACAACTGGAAGAATTATGTGCTGAGCGTAGTAAACGAATTTTTATTATTGGGCCATGATGTAAAAGGATTTGATTGTGTATTTGCCGGAGACATTCCCCGTGGCTCCGGAATGAGTTCATCGGCTGCAGTTGAAGGTGGGCTTGCATTTGCATTAAATGAAATGCTGGATGCAGGATTAAACAGGGTGCAACTTGCTTTACTTTGCCAACGTGCAGAACATAATTTTCCACATGTAAATTGTGGTATCATGGACCAGTTTGCCAATATGATGGGCAGGCAGGATGAAGTATTGTTGCTGGATTGTAAAACCATGCAACATCAGTATTTTCCTTTGCAACTGCAGGGCTATAAAATTGTTTTAATTAATAGTAAAGTTCACCACACACTAGTATCCGGCGAATACAATATCCGCAGGCAACGTTGCGAGGAAGGATTGGCCATTTTAAAAAACCAGTTAAACATTCAGTCTTTCAGAGATATTACCAGGGTGGAAGATTTAATGCAATATAAATCTGGCATGCCGGAAAAAGTATTTAACTGTTGCCTGTATGTAATTGGAGAAATTGCCCGTACAAAAAAGGCAGCCGCTTTTTTACCACAGGATAATTTAATTGAGTTTGGAAAATTGATGTATGCTACCCACGAAGGGTTAAGTAAATTGTATGAAGTAAGCTGTACTGAACTGGACTTTTTAGTTGAGCTGGCAAAAAAAGATAGCCATGTAATTGGCGCAAGGATGATGGGTGGCGGTTTTGGTGGTTGTACCATTAATATTGTAAAAGAAGAAGCCATCCCCCGGTTTATTGAAACCACCAGTAAGGAATACTTGCAGCAGTTTGATATAGTTGCCGAAGCGTACGTTGTAGCAACAGCAGATGGTACCAGGAAATTGCCGGTTACACCCTGATATAAATTTTCTTTTTATCCAGCAGCCAGGCAAAACTCCACATCATGGTAATAAAACAAAGGGCATAAATTAAGGAACCAACCCTTGGCTCGGCAGGTAAAATTGGTTTGCATGCATGCTCGTAAAACCAGGCAAAAGGAGTAAGAAAATTTGGTTTGCCATCCGCCGTTACACCAGCAGGTATTTGTATCAATGCCAGCAGTCTGGGCAATATGCCGCTCATGGCAAAAATAAATAAGGCATTTTTGCCAAATACATCACAGAACCGGCTCCACTTACCCTTCCAGCCCTTAAATTCAATACAGTAAATCATTGTAGCCAGTATCAATAAAGCTAAGCCTGTTGTATAAACGGTATAACTGCTCGTCCATATTTTTTTGTTAATGGGGAAAACCATATCCCAGCAATATCCTGTAAAAATTAATACACAACCAGTTACAAATAAGCCGTTTACCATTTCGGGTGTTTTCCCTTTTTGTATAATATAATTACCGGCCAGGTAACCAAAAACTACCTGTACCACTGCACCTGTAATACTCATCAACCCTTCAGGATCAAAAGATAAACCTTCGCCTTTATAAATATGAGCTTCGCCCAAAATATCCAGGTCTATCTTAGTTCCAAACCAGCCTGTAAGGCTAAATGGGTCTGCTGCATTGGCGGCCACACAAACAAACCAATACGCCAGTAATAAAAAAGCACTCACAACAAAAGCTCCTTTTTGTTTGCCATAATGCGCCAATAAAGAAGCTAAAAAATAGCAAATGGCTATCCGTTGCAATACACCAAATATACGTACGCCCGCTGCTTTGCCATCTGCTGTAATATAGGCCCACGGCTTGCCCACCAAGTGTCCATCCTGCCACTTAATAAATGGAAACCAGTTTAAAAATAATCCAATTAAAAAAATAAGGACGGTACGCTGAATAATTTTTTTCCAAAAAAAACTTTCTCCTGCTGCCTCTAGTTTTGGCAAAACAAAAGCCATGGCATTACCAACAGCAAATAAAAAAAATGGAAATACCAGGTCGGTTGGCGTAACGCCATGCCAGGGGGCATGTTCCAGCGGTGTGTAAATATGCCCCCAGCTTCCAGGGTTATTTACCAGTATCATTAAGGCTACGGTGGCACCACGAAAAACATCGAGGGAATAAAAGCGTTGGTTCATTAGCGGCAATTTCTTTTATAAAGAAAGGTAACTAATTCTTTTCACTCAACTCCAGCCAGCGCATTTCTTTTTCATCCAGTAAATGTACAATATTGCCAATGCGCTCTGCCGATTTTTGCAGTTCATCAAAAGCGGGATTGCCTTCATTCATCCTGGTTTCAAGGTTGGCTTTTTCTTTTTGTAACTCGGGCATTTCTTTTTCCAATAGTTCCAGTTCTCTTTTTTCTTTAAAAGATAATTTATGGCTAATGGAGTTTAAAACCGCTACAGGAGCAACTTCTGCTACTTTTGGTTCCTGTTTCATCAGTTGCCGGTCGTCGGTTAAACTTCCGCTGGCAACAGCTTCCCGGTACTGGGTATAGTTACCCGGATAATCCCTTATAACACCATTGCCTTCAAAAGCAAACAGGTGATCTACCATCCTGTCCATAAAATAACGGTCATGGCTAACAATGAGGATACAGCCGGGGTATTCCATTAAAAATTCTTCCAGTGTTCGCAATGTTTGCAGGTCCAGGTCATTGGTAGGTTCATCCAGCACCAAAAAATTTGGATTTAAAAACAGTACACTCATCAGATGCAACCTGCGTTTTTCGCCCCCGCTTAATTTACTTAAAGGTGTAAATTGCTGTTCGGTAGAAAAGCCAAACTTTTCCATAAACTGGCTGGCACTTATTTTAGTACCGTCATTTAATGGAAAGTATTCTGCCATTGATTTTACGTATTCAATGGCTCTTTTATCTTCTTTATAAATCAATCCATCCTGGCTAAAATTACCAAACACCACGGTATCACCATGATTAATTTTGCCACTGTCCGGCTGTTCCTGTTGCAGGGCAATTTTTAAAAAGGTTGATTTTCCTACTCCATTTTTACCCACTACACCAATGCGTTCACCCCGTTTAAAAGTATAATCAAAGCCTTTCATTATCTGCAGGTTGCCGTAACTTTTATGCACTTTTATCAGTTCCAGAATTTTGCCGCCTAACCTCGTCATCTTCACCTGCAGGCTAACTTCTTCTACATCTTTTTTCAATTTCACCCTTTCTTCTACATCTGTAAATGCATCCTGCCTGCTCTTGCTTTTAGTAGTTCGGGCCTTGGGTTGCTTGCGCATCCATTCCAGTTCTTTTCTAAAAATATTTTTATCTTTCTGCAGCTCACTTTGCTGTACTTCCAGCCGCATGCTTTTTTGCTCTAAAAAATTATCATAATCGCCTTTGTACACAAATACTTTCTCTTCATCAATTTCTACTATTTCATTACAAACAGCATCTAAAAAATAGCGGTCATGCGTAACCAGTAGCAGGGTAACTTTTGCCGCCGCCAGGTAATCTTCCAGCCATTCAATCATGTCAACATCCAGGTGATTGGTAGGTTCATCTAATATCAGCAAACAGCGCCCCGGGTGCAGGTCGGCTTCTATTAAAGACTGTGCCAGTGCCACCCTTTTCTTTTGTCCACCGCTCAGGTTGCCTACTTTTTCATTTAAGTGATGCAGGTTTAATTTACCCAGAATCTGTTTCAGGTCACTTTCAAAACTCCAGGCATTCAGGTCATCCAGCCGGGCCATCAGTTCGCCTAATTTATCCATATCCTCCAGGCCATCTTCTAAAAACTGTTCGTATTCTTTTACAACTTTTACCACGGGGTTATCCAGGCGCAGTACATTGTCCCAAATGGTTTTACTGCCGTCAAAATCATTGTCCTGCTGCAGCATTACCACTTTAATATCCTTGTGTACCCAAACGGTTCCTTCATCGGGGGTATCCAGGCCGGTAATAATTTTTAGCAGGGTACTTTTGCCACTGCCATTGCGGGCTACCAGGGCTATTTTATCTCCTTCTTCTATATTTAAAGTGATATTTTTAAAAAGGGTTCTAATGCCGAAAGATCGACTGATATTTTCTATTGAAGCGTAATGCATGGCGGCAAAGGTAACGGAGGAATTTTTAAATCAGCTATTGACAACGATATTGAAACTGATTGTGGGATAAATTTGTACGACTGTTTATGAAAATCAATCCATTTTATAGGTGAAATTTGCTAAAATTGATTTAATAAGTCAGCATATTGTTTCATAATGATGGATAAATCAAAGTCCTTTGCCCGGTTAATTCCTACGGCAGCATAATGACTGCGCAACGTCTCTTTATCCATCATCATAACCATTGCTTCTGCCAAAGCAGCAGCGTCATTTACCGGTATCAGCAATCCGTAATTATTTTTTTCAATCCCCACACAGTGCTTACCAGGTGCAAATGTGCCTGCCAGTAATTCACGGGGCCCTGTCGGGCAATCGGTACTTATTACGGGCGTACCGCAGGCAAGTGCCTCCAGCAATGCATTGGGAAAACCTTCCGAGTCGGAGGTTAATAAATGACACTGTGACCTGGCTACATATTTTACAACATTGCTGCGATAGCCTAAAAAAACTATTTTATCGCTGATACCCATTTTGTGCGCCATTGCTTTTATATTCTCTTCCTGCGGCCCCTGACCTATCAATAAAACTTTAAAATTGCGGTGTTTTATTTTTGCGGTTGCCTGCAAAACAAGCGCATGATTTTTTCCTTTTTCTATCCTTGCCACGTGCGAAAAAGTAAAACTTTGAAACGTAAAATCTTCTACCGGTTCGCACATTTCTTTTTGTTGCCGGGTAATGTTAACCGGGTTATTGATTACGCAAAACTGGTTGGCAAGTTGAAAATTTGTGGTAAGATCGTATTGAATACCGGCTGAATTGGGAACAATAACATTGGCAAAAGGGTATAATTTTTTTACTAAAAACCGGCCTGTTTTGCCGGCAAAAGTATGCGGATTATAGGCGGAAGACGTATGTGATCTTTCACTGATTAAAATAGTACCCTTCCAGTTTAATATGCGTAAAAAGCAGTTGATATAGTTAGACCTGTTTAAAGCAGAAAAGCAGATTTCGATATTATGTTGTTGCAGATATTTTTTAAGCCGGTAAGAAAGCAGGGGAATTTTTAAAATTTCTCTGGCGCTTTTTCTTTTGGTTAGATTTGAATTGTCAATTGTTTTGATGGTAATATCATTCACTGGTAATTCAAACTCGATGGTATTATTCAATAATATCAGGTGAATATCAAAAACGGTATAAAACGAATTAATCATTTGTGCTATCACTTTTTCTGCACCAGCTACTTCCAGTGCATTAATGAGAATAGCCACTTTCTTTTTTTGCATTATAAAACGTCTCTTTAATAAAAATTTTATTGCGGGTATGTTTAAAATAACCTGTTATTTGTCATTATAAACTTTTGTATATAATGCTAACCTGCATTTTGAATTGTAAATGTAAACCTGAAATTTTTATAGAAAGAAAATTAATAGTTTTTACAAATGATATCAAGCGTGCTCTTTGCTGTACCTGATGAAAAAATTAAAACGGAATTGAAAATGGCAGGTATGATTGTACTTGCCGGTGCAGTCATTATTTATACGGTTATATTTTAGAGATAACGCGGTTCAAAAAAACTATTTTTGCCCGGGTGTTATTATTTGTAAACCAGTATAATGTTAGACAAAAAAAATATTCTTCCACAGATTGCCGCTTATAAAACGGTAATACTTGATATTGGCTGCGGCCCTTTAAAAAAACAACCTCACTGGATTGGAATAGATATGCTTGATGCCGATGGAGTGGATATTACAGGCGATATTTATGAAGTGATAAAAGCTTTTCCGGATGGTTGTGTTGATGAAGTACACGCTACTCATTTTTTAGAGCACCTTCCTGATGTACCGGGTTTACTGATTGAATTAAACCGTATTTTAAAACAAAATGGTTTTATTGAAATAGTGGTGCCACATTTTTCCAATGCTTACTTTTATTCTGATTATACCCATCAAAAATTTTTTGGGTTGTACTCTTTTTCATACATGGTAAAAGATAATTTATTGAAACGGAAAGTGCCCAGTTACAATTTGCATACGGGCTTACAATTGAAAGCCGTTTTTTTGCATTTTAAATCCCCTTGGATCATCAACAGGCCATTTCGAAAATTGTGCCAGGTAATATTTAACGCCAGTACCTTTATGAAAGAATGGTATGAAGATAGCTGGAGCAGTAACATATCCTGTTATGAAGTTGAATTTATATTAATAAAATTGTAGATTATTATGAGTGACTGCCCAGCCGTTTGCATAATGATACCTGCTTATAACCAGGCGCCTTATTTACAAAAAGCTATCGACAGTGCATTAGCGCAAGATTACCCCAATCTTATAATATTGGTGATAGACGATCATTCCGATGATGCAACGGATGAGGTAGTAGCCCCATACGTGCGCAGTAAAAAAATAAAATACATAAAAAATGATACGAATGTGGGTCGGGTGGCAAACTACCGAAAGGCACTCAACGCAGCAAATTATGCAGACTGGTTAATTAATTTAGATGGAGATGATTATTATACCAACCCGCAATTTATTTCAATAGCAATGGCTGCCATACAGGCTGCAGGCCAAAAAGAGGTATTGTTTTATCAGGGGATGCATACCTGTTTCCACGATGGTAAAGCAGATTTTTTGCCTACCGGTTTGCAAGAAGACGAATTAGTGCTGGATGGCGAAGATTATTTTTTTAGTTATTTTACCAGGCTACACTTTTCACACGTGTCTACTTTATACAATCGAAATCTGGCGGTGCAAAGTGGTTTTTATACCGAAGATATTTTATCGGCGGATATCTTTTCATTTTTACAACTCTGCCTGAATAACAGCACAAAAAAAATAATACTGAGTAAAACTATATCTGGTGTTTGGGTACAACATAAAAATAATAGCAGCCAAACGATGCAGGTAAAACCACATCTGAAAAATATGGACGGGTATAGAATACTGCACAGTCTTGCAATTAAAAAAGGCTTCAATCAACTGCGTTGCGCCAAATGGCTCATTAGGTCGCGTTATATTTATCTTCGTACTTTTACAGGCACAATTATCAGGAAATTAAAATAGTAATTTAAAGCGGATGTCGGCACAGCGAAAAACCCTAATTCAGAATTTTGTATCATTATCAGTAGTTCAGGGCCTAAGTATTTTATTTCCATTAATTACTTTTCCATATTTAATAAGAATTCTGGGCATTGAGGGTTTCGGTTTTTTCTCACTGGTGCAAACCTTTATCATGTATTTCGACCTGCTTGTTTCTTTTGGTTTTGGATTAACAGCCACTAAAAGAATATCAGCAAATATTTTAGATGAGTTGATGATAAAGCGAATAATTGTTGCTGTTTATATTATTAAGGCATTCTTATTTACCATCTCCCTGGTAATTTTTATTGCGTGTTCCTTTACCGCTTATTTAAAAGGACATTTTTATTTACTTCCCCTAGCTTCCTTTTACTTATTGGGAAATATGTTATTCCCCGACTGGTATTTTCAGGGTATACAAAAAATGAGGAACATTACATTTGTTACATTGATTTCCAAAGCAGTCTCCTTATTGCTTATTATACTATTGGTAAAAGAAAAAACAGATATAGAGTATGCTGTCATTGCTTTATCGGCGGGTAATATGATTGCTGGTATTATCGCAATGGTTTTAATGCTAAAAAGTTTAAATAAAAGTTTTGTAAAACCGGATATCTTTTTTGTAAAAGAAATGTTTTACGAAAGCCTGTATGTTTTTATAAGTATTATTTTAGTGCCTTTATACAGTTCAGTCAATATTTTTATTTTACGTTTCTTCACTAATTCTTTAATGGTTGGTTATTATGCCGTGGCTGAAAAAATATTGAATGCCGTAGGCATGCTGGCAAGTATTATTAACAGAACATTTTATCCATACCTTTCGCAATTGTATATTATCTCCCTGGAATTGTATAAAAAAAATATCCAAAGACTACTTTTAATAATTGGGTCAGTTTTTTTTGTCTTAGCTGCCATGCAATTTTCCGGTGCAACAATTATTATTAAATTTTTGATGGGGAAGGATCATGGCGATATATCCTATGCCGTTACACTATTAAAAATTATGAGTATTGCCTTACCTTTTTCACCCTTCGTATCTTTCTATTTTCAATTAATGATTATTCAGGGTCAAAAGAAGGAATCTGCTGTAAATATTGGTGTTACCGGGTTTGTAAATATTATTACAGCAAGTATTTTCACTTACTTTTGGTCGGCCGTGGGATTGGCTGTTAATTTGTGTATTATGATGATAATGTTATGCTTATTAAACCGCAGGTCATTTTTTAGGAAAATACAGTTGTTGAATTAATTCATACTATTAATAATTATCATGAGTTTTTTTTACCCCTTCAAATTGATACTAATTCTTTCATGCAATCTCTTTAATATTTACCTATTTTTATTTTAGTCAATTTATTATCTTAGTTGTTACCTTCACCAATTATTAAAAAGTAAGGGGTAATATGGAGATTAGTAAAAAACAGCCAAAAGATTGGAAACCGTTTAATATTGCCAATTTTTGGAATTGGATAAGTCAAAACCCAGCATCACAAACTGAATATTTTACTTCTGGTGTGGGCAATGGGCTCGTACGCCTGTTACGAAAACAAAAAATGCTAAAAGGCAAGGTACTTGATTACGGGTGTGGGGCAGGGCATCTTTTAAATTTGATGGTTGATGAGCCGACAGGTGATTATTATGGATTGGATTTTTCACCTGATTCTATTGAAGCAACAAGACAGCGAACCAATAACAGCAGCCGTATTAAAGAGTTGCTATGGATAGAAAACCTGCCGTGTGATTTTAACAATAATCAGTTTGACAGTATTAGTTTTATTGAAACTATTGAACATTTACAAGATGAGACATTGCATGCAACGCTTGATGAATTGTACCGTATTTTAAAACCAGAGGGTAAAATTTTAATTACTACTCCCTTTAATGAATCGTTAAATAGGAATGTAACATTTTGTCCGTTTTGTAAATCAGAGTTTCATCACATGCAGCATATGCAATCTTTTACTATAGAAAGAATGACAGCGCTTTTTCAGCAACATGGATTTGTGATTGAATATTGCAAAAATCTTGATCTCACCAAATACCAATTGGGCTCATTTAAATACGGTACTAAAAAAATATTATTACGGGTTGCCGCAAGTGTTGGCTTAAAAAAGTTAACTGAAAATCCTACACCCAACCTGGTAACAATTGTGTCAAAAAAATAATTCGATTATAAATAGCACTTGTTAAAATAATTATCAAAAATTAGGTACCCAATTTTTTAAAATGAAAATATTATTTATCGTACCGTCTTTTGCCAACGGAGGCCAGGAAAAAGCGGGTATGATTTTGTGTAATTATCTGATGCAGTATCACCAGGTGCTGGCAGTATGTTTTGAATCCCCGTCACCAACCGAGTACAATTATAAATGTGATATAAAAAGAATTATTTTAGCACCTAAAAACGGCCTGGTTGCAAGATTGCTGGGGCTCCTGGAAAAAGTAAAACGTTTGAAAAAGATAAAACAGCATTTTAATCCCAATGTGTCTATTTCGTTTGGGGACAATGCCATTGTTGCAAATTGTTTTACGGGTACAAACGAACTAAAAATTGCTTCGTTGAGGCATTCCTTTAAAAATTCGCTGATGGCCAAAACTGCCGGGGAAAAAATATATGACAGACTTTATAAATTTTGTTTAAAAAAGGCAGATATGATTGTTCCCGTTAGCAATGAAATAAACGGAGAACTAAAGAAATTATTCAACATAGAAAATAAATTGTTCGTAACAAATGGATATGATTTTGAAGAAATCAACTACAAGGCAAGCCTTCCACTTACAAATAATTTAAATGCTTTTTTCAATGATAAAGTGATTGCCCATGTGGGAAGATTTGATGCGCAAAAATGCCATGTTGAATTAGTGAAATTTTTTATAATTGTGAAACAAAGAATACCCTCTGCTAAATTAATACTGATTGGTGGAATAGACACGGCCCGATCGCAAAATAAAGAGATATATGAATTTTGTATTTCCTATTTGCAAAGGAACGATTGTGAAATTGTTTATGCTGACAAACATTATACTGAGGAGCAATTATTAAAGGCAGATATACTGATTACAGGGCGTCAAACCAACCCATTCCAGTTTCTATCTAAAGCAATACTGTTTGTATTTCCATCGCTTTTCGAAGGCTTTCCCAATGCACTGATGGAAGCCATGGCTTGTGGTTTACCGGTAATCAGTTCAGATTGTCCAACAGGTCCAAAAGAGATATTACTTGATGAAAACACGAACGAAATTTACGGGTTTTTACTTCCTTTATTTGATCATAGATATGATTTAATGGATGAAACCGTGAATGAAAATCACGAATTGTGGGCCGACACTATTGTGGAATTGCTTCATAATAAAAATAAACTGGAGCAACTTGGTAAACAATCTTACAAAAGAGTCAAACAATATACCATCGATGTAGTATGCAAAAAATGGATGGATATTTTGAGTTCGGGTAAAAATTAGTGCGCCTTCATTCTAACCATTTCCCTTAATAAACACAAATTGATTACAGCCATGCCGATTGGTGGTAACCAGGTTAACAAGGACATAATTTCTTTTTTTATAAAAATTAAAAATTGCTTCAACAGAGGCTACTTCAAATGGCAGTCCACCAATCCAATCAATCCAATCTGTGTACATGGCCATTCCCCTTGTCTGCTTATATGTTACATATCGTTTGATTGGATTTCTAACTAAAAAAAGATCAAGAAAAAAATAGCCAACAGAATAAAGACATACAAAAAATGTAGTTACCAAAAGTTTGCCTGCACTATTTGCATTGTAAGTTTGCTTAACCCTCAACCATACTTTTGATTCCAAATGTTGATCATTATAAATAGCTATAAATAACTTTCCGGTTGGTTTAACCAGTAAATCCACATTTGAAAACGCATTCCACATTTGTCCGGTATGGTGCAACACCCCCCATGAATAAACAACATCAAATTGCCCCAAAGTATTTAAATAGCCGGTATTTAAAACAGAACCTTCTTCAATTACCCAATCCGGATCATCTTTAAAATACAGTTCTTTTAGTTTACTGGTGCACGCCACAGACTTTTTATCAAAATCGAAGGAGTATACTTTAAATCCAAGCTTCCGGGCTGCCAAACTAAATAACCCACTACCGCTTCCTGCATCTAAAAAAGTTAAGCCCGTATAATCTTTGCCTCCCAGCATTTCATTAAGTGATACAATTGCTTTAATAATTCTGTCGTCATCTATTGAATCAATAAAGGATGCCCAGTTAGCGCCAAATTCAAATCTTTCGCCGCTCTTTACCTGTTCTGTATGTTGCTTTTCCATTTGGTGTATGATTATACTCAATTATATTGCAAAGTGGCAAAATTACTGGTTTTCACAATAGCAGTGATTATTCCTGTTTCCAGCGAAATGAATGCTTACAGAAGACGAAAGCTTTATATCAGTTATTAAATATTAATTTTGGTACTTACATAAATTAGTCAGGATAATATGTGTGGAATAAATGGGTTTTGCGATTTTAATAAACGGTTACAGAAGGAAGATATTGAAAAGGCCAACGAGTTATTACGGCACCGGGGGCCTGATGACGGTGAAACCGTTGTTTTTCAAACGCCGGATGCCCATATTGGATTAGGGCATAGAAGGTTATCCATTCTTGATCTGTCCAGTTTGGGTCATCAGCCTATGTACAGTGATGATAAAAAGGTGGTTATTATTTTAAACGGCGAAATATACAATTTTAAAGAATTAAGGTGCCAGCTTGAAGGCAAAGGCCACCGGTTTATTTCCAATTCCGATACAGAAGTCATCGTTAAATCATATCTGCAATATGGTATTGAATGCGTACAACAATTTATAGGGATGTTTGCGTTTGTTATATACGACATGCGGCTACAAAAAATATTTTTATGCAGGGATAGGGCTGGTGTTAAACCACTCTATTATTATTTTGCGAACGGATGTTTGTTATTTGCATCGGAGCTAAAAGCTTTTCATCAATACAAGGTGTTTAAAAAGGAGATTGAACCAAAAGCCGTATCCCTTTTTTTGAGTTACGGTTATATAAAAGAGCCCTACAGTATCTTTAAAAATACCCATAAATTATCTCCGGGCCATTATGCCATACTGGATATCAGTAACCAGCAGTTGCAGTTGCATCAATATTGGAATGTGCTGGATTATTACAATAAGCCGGTTATTGATATTGGTGAAGAAGAAGCAACAGATCATCTTGAAAAATTATTGACCTCTGCTTTTGAATACCGGATGGTAAGTGATGTGCCTGTGGGTGTTTTTTTAAGTGGAGGTTATGACAGTTCGTTGGTTAGTGCAATACTGCAAAAAAACAGTATGAACAAAATAAAAACCTTTACGATAGGGTTTAACGAAGATAAGTACAACGAAGCGGAACATGCGAAAGCAGTAGCCCATTACCTGGGTACAGATCACCATGAATATTATTGCTCTACAAAAGAAGCGCTGGAAATAATTCCAACATTGCCTTATTTTTATGATGAGCCTTTTGGTGACAGTTCTGCCATTCCAACCATACTTGTGAGCAGGTTTGCAAGGCAGCAGGTTACAGTTGCCTTATCTGCTGATGCCGGGGATGAAATCTTTGCAGGTTACGGACGATATGATCAACTGGTTAAAATCAAAAAAATCAAGCAATATATTCCATCTTTTTTAGCCAGGCCATCGTCAAAAATATTACAGCAATTACCCGTAAATAATCCACGATATGCCAAACTAGGTGAAATTTTATCTACTGAAACGGAAGTGGAAATTAGCGATAACCTCAGCCGGCATTTTACCCGCAAACAAGTAAACGCATTGTTGAATACAACTGAAAAATTTAAGGCAAGTCTCATTGATTTGGATAATATACCTTTAAAAAGCGACTTTATTAATACGGTACTGGCAGCCGATTATAAAACGTATTTAGCCGATGATATTTTAACTAAAGTAGATCGTGCCACTATGAGTGCAGGACTGGAAGGAAGGGAACCATTTTTAGATCAGCGAATTGTTGAGTGGGCCGCACAGTTGCCTTCTTCTTTAAAGTATAACAAGGGCAATAAAAAATATGTATTAAAAAAGTTAACCCACCGTTATCTGCCGGAAAAAATAATGGACAGGCCAAAAATGGGCTTTGGTATTCCAATAAATAAATGGTTGAGGGGAGAATTAAAGCCCCTGGTGATGGATATTATAAGCAGAAAAAATCTTCAAAAGCACAACCTGCTAAATGAAGACGCAGTGATTAGCTTGCGGGATAATTACCTCACCAGCAGTGAATCCGATACTTCCCAACTGTGGTTGTTATTAATGTTTCAGATGTGGTGGAACCAATGGATGGAATAAGGAGAAGGGGAAGCTGATTTGCCGCCTGCAAGCTAGAAATTAAGTGATTTTTTGAAACAAGTACTCATCACACCCGCTTGAAAAAGATTTTGATACTCCCTCTTTAACTATATTTTGTTTTATAAGTTTAAAATTATTTTTTTCGAAAAATAATCTGCATTCTGCAGGAGTAATTGCTTCATATGGGTAACCTCCCAGCCAGTCATGGATATCGTTAAAAAAATTCATACCCCTTTCTGTATGGTACTCCTTAATCATTTTATTAAAGTCTTTTCTTTTTACAAAAAAAGCCAATCGTATTTTTATGGCCCAGATATTTTGAAAAAAATGCTGCGTTCTTTTACCAGATCGTGTATAATATTTTTTAAACCATTTCCAAAAATTATCAAAAATTGTTTTTCTATACAGAGCAATGTAAAAAAAACCATTGGGTTTCACTTTTTCCATTGAATAACTAATAGAAGTATACATATTACCGGTATGGTGTAAAACTCCCCAAGAATATACGTAATCAAATTGCGGTAAAGTATCCATGAATTTTTTTTCTAATACAGAGGCCTGTTTAACAATCCAAGATGCGTCGTCATTGGGGTAATATTTGTTTTTTAGATAAATTGTGCAGTTTACAGAATCGGTATCATAATCAAAGGAAAGAACATTAGCACCCAGGTTTCTCGCTGCAAGTGAATGTAATCCGCTTCCAGAACCTATATCAAGAAAATATTTATCCTTCAACGAGCTAACATCCAGCATCTGGCATAAAGTAGTTTCAGACTCTTTAATTCTGGTATCATTCAGTATTTTTAAAAACTCAATCCAGTTTTCCCCGAATTTAAATCTAATGCCTGCTTCAACTTCATTTTTAAATAAAAAATCATTACCATCCATAATTCTTTCAGATTAATTTTTCTTTGGCTAAGATAGTTTAATAAACTTAAGAGGCAAATTAACAATACCTGGGTGCGTAATTTATAGAACTAATAATATTTAAGTCTGTGAATCAATTTCTATATAGTACAAACAGCAACTGTGGGTAATACGAAGCAATAAATTTATGACTAACTAAAATGTAAAAAAATTGATTTTACCACACTTGATTAAAATAATACCTATATTATGAATAATTTCCTTATTGCTTCAAGATATTGTTGATGGTTAAGAGATTCATCAAATTCAGCAATGGCTTTTTGTCTGCTGTGCTTACCCATGGCCAGTCTCTCTTCAGCAGATATACTGATCATCCTTTCAATGGCTGCTTTTAAAGATTCTGTATCCTTTATCGGCACCAGGTAGCCGTTTTGCAGATCATCTACCGTTTCCCTGCAGCCAACATTATTGGTAGTAATGATGGGCAAACCTTTCGACAATCCCTCTATCAGCACCCTGGGAACACCTTCACGGTAGTAAGATGGCAATACCATTACATCTACCTTATTCAATGTATTGCTCATATTATCTGATACGCCCCAATAGTCAATGATGCCCTGGTTATGAAAGTCGTTGATGATGTTTAAAGATACCGCTGAAGGGTTATTGGCTGGAGGGCCAAGCAAGGCAAAAGTAACAGAACCATATTTTTTTTTAACATCCCGGGCAGCGTCAAAATATTCGTACAAACCTTTTTCTTTCAAAAGGCGGGCCGACAAAAGAAAAATAAGTTTATCAGAATTGCTAAATAGGGTTTTATTATTGAACTCAGCCACATTTACTCCTGATCCACGTACTACGCAGATATTTTGACTTCCGTTTATAATATTTTCTTTTTTAAAAAAAGCTTTATCCTCCTCGTTTTGAAAAAAAACTGCATCTAATTTTTTGAAAGCAATCCGGTATAATTTTCTTACAGTGAATTGCAGCCATCCGGGCTGCGCATCATTAAATACAAATCCCAATCCATTAATGGTTGCAATGGCTTTAATACTGGTAAATTTAATAGCTATACTTCCATAAATATTAATCTTGGGTGTAAAAAAAAGACAACATTGGATGTGATTGGATATAAAAATTTTACGCAACTCTATTGTAAGTAAAATATCCTGAAAAGGGTTTTTACCCTGATTATTGATATGTTTCAATTCTATAAATATACAGCCCAGCGCCTCAATTTCTGGTACAAATTTGTCTCTTGGTGCAATTGCAAAAACGTTGTAGCGCTCCGTTAATTTCTTAAGCAGTCCTTTACGAAAATTGTAAACATACCAGGAAGTGTTGGATACAAGCGCTATATTTTTCATTGAGTGTCGAGCCAATTTTTAAAATTTATGACTCCTTGTCTAAACCCGGTTCTTGGCATATAGTTTAATAATTGCTCTGCCTTAAAAATATCTGCAAATGTAATAGGCACATCTCCCATTTGCTCAGGCAAATATTTGATAATAGCTTTTTTATTAAATACGGATTCAAGGGTTTGTATCATTTCAGATAAGGATACCGTTTGGTGGTTTCCCAGGTTAAAAACCTCGTAAGGAGTGCGGGTGTACTGTATTGCGTTTACGATACCGTGAATGGTATCCGCGACATAGGTATAATCCCGCCTGGTACTGCCGTTGCCAAAAAAATTTATCGCTTCGTTGTTTAAAATTTTTTTGCTAAACAGGTGAATAGCTAAATCTGGTCTTTGCCTCGGTCCAAATACAGTAAAAAACCGCAAGGCAATAAATCGTATACCAAATAAATGACTGTAAACATGCCCTAAAAGCTCACCGGAAATTTTTGTGCTGGCGTATGGACTGATTGGTTTTAGGGAAACATCGCTTTCCTTCCATGGAAAATTTATGTTAGTTCCATACACGCTGCTGGAAGAAGCAAACACAAACTGTTTGATATTTTTATGCCTTGCAAATTCCAGCATATTCTGAGTGCCTTTTACATTTACATCCTGGTAAGCTATCGGGTCTTCAATAGATGGACGAACGCCCGCTTTGGCTGCCAGGTGAACAATAACCTCGTAGCTCCCCGTCAATTGTGTGAATAATGCTTCCAAATCTAATATGTCCAGATCAATTAACTTCAAATAAGGACTATTTATTACACCTGAAATATTTTTGAGCTTAATATCTTTTGAATAAAAAGGATCAAAATTATCTACTATGGTTACTTTGTAATTATTTTCCAGTAATTCCTCTATTAAATGACTTCCAATAAAGCCTGCACCGCCGGTTACCAATATCTCTTTTCTGTTTTCTTCCATAAACAATGACTATCTCAAAAATCAAAAGTAAGCAAATTAGCTATTTAAAAGATTTAATCTGAGTCATTTGTAACAAAAGGCCGTACATATTGAATATTCAATATGTAACTGTAAATCAAATTTTGGTAAAATTGATGACAGATTTATTGGCGGCGGTTTATAATTTAATATTGATTCAATAGATCGTTAAAACACATCATTATGGCAGAGACATCAAAATTTTTCGCCCGGTTAAAGTTCTTTAATTTGTAGGTTTGATGCAACGCAGTATCAAAATATATTTTTCTCATAGCCTGGGCAAGCACCTCCGCATTTCCTACTGGTACAAGCATACCGTATTCGCCGTAGAAAATATCAGTTGTAGCAGGTGTATCTATTGCAATTGAAGGTGTCAGAAGTTCCCTTATCCCCCCTTTACAATCGGTTGAAATAACTGGTAAGCTGCATGCAAGGGCTTCCAGAACCACATTGGGGAAGCCCTCAAAATTAGACGTAAGTACAAAACAATCAGCCATGGTTAAATAACTGAATGGGTTAGAGGTGTGATCAATTATTATAACGTGTTCCTGCATACCGGCAGCCACAATATAATTGTCCAGGGTTTCCTTTAATTCTCCCTTACCAATAATTTGCACCCGGCAATTAATATCCTTTAAAAGAGAGGCCGCCTTTATCAGCATTAAGTGGTTTTTAATATAATTGAGCCGGCCAATACTTATAAAAGTAAATGGCTTACTTGTAATGCTTGCTGGTGGTGCAAACTGTTTAATTTTTTCTTTTATTACCTTTAGCTCAATTGGATTGTAAATGATACGATAATTCGTTTGCACCTTAAATGTAGTTCTAAGATCTGCCTCAATATTTTTAGAATTGCATACTATCAGGTCGGCATAGGGATATAATTTTTTTACCAGCAAACGCCCCATTTTGTCTCCGATGGTTTTAACAGTATAATATTCAGAAGTTAAAGTTCTTTCGCTCAAAATTATCTTACCCTTCCAGCCAAATACTTTTAAAAATCCTGAAATAAAATTAGGGCGGTTAAGAAAAGACAAACTTGTATTAATATTATTTTTTTTTAAAAAGCGGTAATAACGAAAAGCCAATAGTGGAATTCTTAAAACGTTTAAGAGCGGATTATTGGAAGGATTTTTATCTAATACGGTAATTTGCTGATCACTGGGAATTTCGTATTCAATAACAGGTTGCAACAGAACAAGCTGAATATCGAAAGTGTCTTTAAAATAATTCAATAAAATGGATACGACCCTTTCTGCACCTCCACTGTAGAGGGAAACGATTAATATGGAGATCTTTTTTTTTTTCATGTACAGCATGATTGGGATAAAAAGTGGCCTGTTACTGCTTTTGCTATGCGGTGATGGATGCTTTACTGGCTGTATTTTTTTTTCGCACCATTGCAAACAGTAACAATAAATAAGTGTAAAAAAATGGAACTGCAGGAAATTTATATCTTACCAAAGTACCAAAGTTAAACGAAACAAAACCTGCCAAAGGTGCAAGCAATAAACTGAAAACCAGGGAAAAAAATAAAACAGAATTTTTTGAAGCAAACTTAAAGAACCCTTTAAATTTAGTTTTAATTAATAAATATATTGTTAATAGCATTACTGTGAAAGATTCCATTGCATTTAACAGCATCAATGGATTACGAACCTCCCAGAAGTATGGCCTGAACAAAGCAACATTTAGAGATAGCAGGTAAGTTCTTAAAATACCCCAGGCCGAAAAATCAGTAACACCAGGTATAGTATAGCCGGACGCCCCATCCTCGGCCTGGGCAGATTGAGCATTTTGTATGCCAATGGCAAAGCCAGTAAAGTTTGTATATAACAGGGTTCCTAAAAACTGCATGTTTCTATATGCTAAAAGAATGCCTGTAAACAATCCCAGAAAAATAAAAAAGCGAAAAACAATCCTTATAACCGGATATTGGCTTTTGTACATACAAAAAAAAGTAATCAACACAGCAACAAGGAAGATGTAAAAGATATAATTTTTAACAAGTAATAATACTAATGATCCAATAAAAAGTTCAACCAGGTTCACCAGTTTTAGTCTTTTTTTACTAATAGCAAACAGGCCTGTTACGCAAAGCCCCAGACCATACATACAAATGGGATCTTTTAAAATATTGGTGCCCCACAAAAGTGCCGATGGTGCAAATAAACAACCAAGGGCAATTGATTTATGATACCCAGGGTTTTGTTCATAGAAAATTAAAAAAATCTTCCACGTACCCATAAAAGCCAGTAAAGAAAAAAACAGGGCGATGGGTAAATAAGTTCCAAAACAAAACATACCAATAAAACCTGCCATTCTGAATATAAACAGCGTAGGTACATTTTGAATTGGATTAATTAATTGCACCGCATATTTTTGGGCTCCAAAAGAACAGTTTTCTACTGGTTTAAATACTAGTTCAAATCCATACAACGGATTCTCTTTTGCGGCCCTCCATATTTCCTGCGATCCGTTAAAATAAGTCTCGCTATCGCTATATCCGTAGTAAAAATGGTAGATGCAAGCAAGAAAAACACAACAAATACTTTTTAAAACGAAACAGGGAATTATATACTTTGCTACAGGTGAATGGTTATAATATTTTCGTTTCCACAATATTAATAGCAAAAGTATTAAGATAAAATAGAGCGGTGCCAGTATTGCATCGTAATAAGTGAGCATTTAAGGTATTTGATGGGGCTGCAATAAGTAACAGCACTTTGATGGGTAATCCATTTATTTGTACCTGATAAAGATATTGACAAAAACTGACAACGTTTTGCGATGAAATTCAATAAGTAAAAAACAATGCCTGGCAGTTAACAATTTAGTTTTCTTAATCAAATCAAAGGTGAAAGCAGATTCCTGAAAGATCATGGTAATTTTATATCTTTGCCGTATCCTTTTTTCCAATTGCATGCCAGTAAGGCTTATTGTCAGAAAAACAGATATTGATCAAGCCACATGTTTCCATCATAAGCTGTATCTCTGCTTTTGAAAATCGGTGTTCCAGCCTGGTTCCAAACCTGTCTAATGCATCATTCCTTATAATAAAAAAAGACTTATCCTGATAATAGGATAAAGGGATTTTTTTTGCCAAACCCTGTAATCCAACAAAATGTAAAACCTTACCGGTAAAGATTATAGGTACATAAATCATCACCGCCAGCAGATCGCACATTAATTTTTTCAGAACGGAAGGCATGGAAGAAATGATTTTTCTTATCCAATTCACTATTTTAAAAATAAACCGGAATACAAAGCCCCTGTTATCAAGATTGTAATAGAGATAAACAAAAAAATATCCTCCGGGTTTTACTTTACTAACGCAATTTTGCATAGCCATCTGTGTATCCGGAATATGATGTAAAACACCAATGGATAATACAAGATCAAAAGTATTATCATTAAAAGGAATAGAATCTGCAGAAGCATTGATCATCCTTACATTGTTAATACCACATAATAATTTTTCTGCTGCCCAAATGGCTTCGCTGGGATCCATTACTTCTATAAAACCTACTTTGGAAGACAGGTACCTGGAAAATCTTCCACTACCGCAACCCATATCCAGTGCATATGTATTTTTATTTAAAATGGAAGCATCGGTAATATCAAAATATTCGTCGCCAAACTGGTTAATATCTTTTTCATTAAAGTTGCTGAATTTTAGCCATTCTTCACCAAAAGAACTTACTACTGCTTCATCGATATTAGCACTTTTTTCTTCCTCAAAAATATATACCGGTTTTTCCTTTCCTTGTATTGCTTTAATGGGTTGGGTATTAAAATTGGCTACCATATTAACTTATTCAGATATTCTAATTATGCGTGCAAAAATAGAGGAAACTAAACCAAATGCTTTTGCAAAAAAATGTAGCAGTAAACCTGATTGATTAAATTGTAGTAATAAAATAGAAATATAAGTTCTGTTTATTAATGAAAGAGAGTGTAAGTTTTTACTGAATATTTAGTTATAGAACATCCATGATTTTATAGCAAGGCCCTGAGGATTATCAATAATGATTGTGATACATAAAATTAATAGATGACGTAACCATTTTGTAATATCCCAAACTGACCTTTACTTAAAAATTTATTTCTACTTTTACAGAATTTTAATAACTAACACATGCACACTATTTTAGTTACCGGCGGCGCCGGCTTTATTGGTTCTCATTTAACAAGGTTGTTTGTTACCAAATACCCGCAATACAAAATTGTAAATCTTGATAAACTTACTTATGCCGGTAACCTTGAAAATTTAAAAGACATTGAGGCACAGCCCAACTATGAATTTGTAAAAGGCGATATAACCGATCTGCCTTTTTTACGCACCTTATTTGATAAGTATTCTTTTACTGCAGTGTTACATTGTGCTGCCGAAAGTCATGTAGACAGGTCCATTACCGATCCGCTTGCTTTTGTTACCACCAACGTGGTGGGTACCGGTTGCCTTTTGCAAACCGCCAAAGAATGCTGGAAAGATAATTTCGACGATAAAATCTTCTACCATATTTCTACCGACGAAGTATATGGCTCATTGGGTGCAGAAGGCTTTTTTACAGAAGAAACCGCTTATGACCCCCGTAGCCCATATTCCGCATCCAAAGCGGCTTCCGATCATTTGGTACGGGCCTTTTATCATACTTACCACATGCCCGTTAAAATTTCTAACTGCAGCAACAATTACGGACCTTTTCATTTTCCCGAAAAATTAATTCCTCTTTGCATTCACAATATCATCAATAATAAACCTTTACCCATTTACGGCAAGGGCGAAAACATACGGGATTGGTTGTATGTAGAAGATCATGTAAGAGCAATTGATGTTATTTTCCACAAAGGTAAAATGGGTGAAACCTATAATATTGGCGGGCATAATGAATGGACCAATATAGACCTGGTAAAGGAATTGTGCAAGCAAATGGATACAAAACTGGGCCGTGAAAAAGGCGCTTCTGAAAAGCTGATTACTTATGTTACAGACAGGGCTGGCCACGATTTGCGTTATGCCATTGATGCTACCAAACTTAAAAATGAATTGGGTTGGTTGCCTTCTCTTCAATTTGAAGAAGGCATATCAAAGACAATAGACTGGTACCTGAGCAATACGGAATGGCTTAATGACGTTACGAGTGGAAATTATCAAAATTATTACCAGCAACAATATGATAAACGATAAAAAAGCAGTTTCTCTTTTAGGAAACAGGGCAATATGAAAGGAATTATTTTAGCAGGTGGCAGCGGTACCAGGTTGTACCCCATTACCATGGGTATTAGTAAACAGTTAATGCCTGTTTATGATAAACCAATGATATATTATCCGCTGAGTACTTTAATGCTGGCAGGCATCAGGGAAATACTGATCATTACTACCCCCGACGACCAGGCCCAGTTTATGCGCCTGCTGGGTGATGGCAATCAGTGGGGTTGCGAAATTTCGTATGCAAAACAGGAAGTACCCAATGGCCTTGCCCAGGCTTTTGTTATAGGCGAAAAATTTATTGGTACTGATAGTGTTGCATTGGTTTTGGGAGATAATATTTTTTATGGAAGCGGCTTTAGTAAATTACTCCAGAATTCGGCTAATCCCGATGGCGCCGTTATATTTGCTTACCCGGTCAGCGATCCCGAAAGATATGGTGTTGTTGAATTTGATGATGCATTAAATGCTGTAAGTATTGAAGAAAAACCAATGCATCCAAAAAGTAATTTTGCGGTTCCGGGTTTATATTTTTATGATAATGAAGTAGTAAATATTGCCAAAAATATTCCTGCAAGCCCGAGGGGCGAATATGAAATTACAGATGTAAACAGGATTTACCTTAAAAATAAAAAATTAAAAGTTGGTGTGTTAGACAGGGGATTTGCCTGGCTGGATACCGGAACATTTGAATCGCTGAATGATGCCAGTGAATATGTGAGGGTAATTGAAAAGAGGCAGGGTTTAAAAATTGGCTGCCCTGAGGAAATTGCGTGGCGCATGGGATTTATTAATAAAGAGCAACTAATGAATGAAGCCCTTAAATTAAAAAAGAGTGGCTATGGTGAGTATTTACAACAACTTGTACGGTAAGGAACAGGGTACAAGCCGGTTTTTTATCTGTAATTTTTTTTAATATCAAATCACCACCAACACGTAAGGTAAATTTAAATTAAATTGAAAAAAATTCTTTTCGTTTTACCTAACCTTGGTGGTGGAGGAGCTGAAAGGGTTTTTGTGAATATAGCCAATGGTTTTTTTGCTAACGGAATTGAAACAGAGTTGTTACTTGGTAAAAAAACAGGGGTATACTTCGACATATTGAATCCTGGCATCCCCGTTCATGAGTTAGGTACAAATTCCTTTTCAGGATATTTAAAAAAACTTCCTCCATTTTTAAAAAAAAATCTTTACTCTCATATTTTTACTACCAGCGATTACATCAATGTATCATTAATAATAGTAAAAAAAAGGTTTCATTTAACCCCATTAATTATTTTAAATCAACAGTACTCTAACCCTTCTTCCACGTCTGTCCGGTTTTTAAAAGAAAGATTTTTACTTACAGTAATTCACCGTTTTTTTACACACCGGGCAGATAAAATCATAACAGCAAGTGAGGATGGTTTAAAATGGCTTCAACAAAAAACAACAAAAAAATTACCACAGGCGCTCGTAATTCATAACCCGGTTTTTGATGATAATATTTTTATAAAAGCAACAGAAAAAATTTCATTTCCATTTGAAACAGGAGGTAAGAAAATATTATTGAATATTGGTAGACTGGTAAAGCAAAAAGACCAACTAACGTTGATAAAAGCGTTTAAGGCATTACCCAATGCAGAAGGGTATATTTTGATTATTTTAGGTGTAGGACCTGAAGAAAAACTGCTTAAAAATGTGATTAGAAAAATGCAACTGGAACAAAATATTTTTTTAATCGGATTTGATAAAAATCCATATCGATGGATTAATAATTGCGATCTTTTTGTACTTTCTTCTGTTAATGAAGGGTTTGGAAATGTAATTGTAGAAGCAATGGCATTGGGTAAAACAACCGTTAGTACTGATTGCCCCACAGGGCCAGCCGAAATATTAAAAAGCGGGCAATTTGGTTTCCTTTGTAAAGTGGGTGACCCGGACGCTTTAGCTAAAATTATTGTAACAGCCATCAATGCCCCCATAAGCCCGGCTGTGTTGGTTGCTGAGAGCTGTCAATACAGTGCTAAAAATATAATTGGCAGTTTTATAAACGTTCTTCAATGACAATCTCTGCAATTATTATCGTGTATAATTTAGAAAAATATCTGGAGCAATCCATTCAGTCAGTATTGAATCAAACCAGGTGTGCTGATGAAATAATAATAGTAGATGATTGCAGTACAGATAATTCAGTTTCCATTATCAACAGGTATGCATCATCCATTAAATATATCAGACAACCTTATAATGTAGGTGCTTTAAAAAATACATTATGTGGCGTTAAAGCAGCAACCGGCGATATCATTGCTTTTTTAGACGGAGATGATGTGTGGATGCCGCAAAAGCTGGAAGAAATGGAGAAACTATTTTTATCAGATGATACAATGTGTATCGCTTCTCACAATCATTGTAGGGTAAACGAAAATTTGCAATTAACAGGAGTAAAGGATGAAACCAATCTTAACGTAGAAAGAATTACCGGAAACTTTTCTGGTGCAGAATGGAGCGATCAATTTAAACATTCCATCCTGTTCAGAGAAGGGTATTGGTTTGGTTCAGCATACTGCATCCGCAAAAAATATTTGCGGATAAATGAGTTTGAAAAAATAGCTGCTAAATATCAACATTCTCATTGGGCGTATCTTGATATGACGCTTGGGCCTTTTATAGTTGCATCCAATAGTAAACTAACCGCAGGATTTGTAAATAAGCCACTATTTAAATACCGTATCCATTCGGCTAATAGTAGTGCATGTGCTTTTACCAGCAAGGCTTTGCTAACATCCTTAAACCGTAATCAATATACTAATCAGCTTACCTGCCATCTTATTACAAACTATTTAAAGGATGCCACAATCATAAAAAGATACACCGAAATGGATGACGAGCATGGTTTAATGCGCTTGCAATATGAGGGCCATAAACTGGCAGCCGTAAAAAAATTTATTGCTATGCGTATCTTTCTTTTAAAACAAAAAAAATTAAAGAAAGAATTATACCGGCTTATAATAACTACTTTTTTAGGTGTTAAGCAATTATCAAAAATAAAAAGGACTTATGAAGTTTAGGATCGCTGATAATATAAAATATTTCTTCAAAGCAAATTTCATAAAAGCATGGTTAATGTTTCGGCAAAGCAAAGTGCTGTATAGTTCTTTAATTTTATTGCGTTCTTTTGCAGGGTATAGCATTACACTTAGCAACAATGCTTTTCTGATATCGTTGCAGTTAAACTGGTATCTATTGGAGAAGAATATGAATATCCATTTAAGGACAAGTGAAAACAATAATCGATAGTGGCCAATACAGGTTAAATCAGTGGCCGGTTTCCGCATAAATTTCTATAGATAAATATAATTACCATAGAACCTGAAGATGAAAAATTTAAATTGCTGATAAAATAGGGTACGTCAATCAATAGTAACTACATTAAAAAAAGGGCTGTGGCCAAAGGCGTACAACCTTACCAATAACGGAACCGATATAGTAACTTGGAGTTTCAGGCTAATTGAAACAAAAACGGTTAAGAGTAGTTCAGTCATTTGCTGTCAACAATATCATTAATCAATTTTCAATCAGTAGTATCAATATCCTTAAAATAAATGTAACAACAGCTTAAAAAAATATATTTGAATAAGGGCAGGAACTGTGGCTGCTAAAAATAGGTAACTTTTATAAAACGCACCATTTCATGGATAAGGGCTGTTTTAAAGCTACGATGAATACAATTTATAAATACGATTTTAAATGACAATCATTGGCTACAATCTTGTATTTATCAATAAAAATTTAAACTGCCTTGCACCAAAATCTTCATACATTACTAAAAATATATAAGCCATAAAACTGCGAACCAATACAACAATATTAAACGCTTTATCAACAGGCTTTTCAACGCTCAGAAAAAAATCTGTAGTAAAATTAATTGGCATTTATACGTTTACTAATTTTTTTACAAAAGGGCTTTCCTTTTTATTAATTCCTCTTTTTACCAACCCCGCTTATTTAACACCTGCTGACAATGGAGTATTGAGTTTATTCAACAGCTCACTCGTTTTTTTAGTTCCTTTTATTTCAATTGGCCTGGTACAATCTACCAGTACAGATTTTTTTAAATTAGATAAAAATACCTTCAGAGATTTTTTTACCACTTCGTTTGTACTTCCCATTCTCTTTACAATTATCTCAATGGCGGTACTTTTTTTGTACCGCGATTTGTTGTATCGAAAGTTCGGTTTCCCATCTGGCTTCACCTGGATCAGTCCTATTTTAGTATTGCTCATTTTTTGTAACGAGCAATTACTTGGCCTTATAAGAAATAACAATGAACCATTTTATTTTTTAACGTTTGGTATCGGTAAAACAATCATCGAATTGGGAATGGCTGTATTACTAATCCTATTTTTTAAATATCACTGGCAGGGTAGAGTGATTGGTATTTCAACAGCCTATTTTACAGTGACAATATTTGCATTTATATATTTCTTTAAAAAGGGATATCTGGGAGGAAAAATAAAAATAGAATTTTTGAAAAGCGAATTAATTTATGCCTTACCCATCATTATGTTGCAGTTAAGTATTTTTGTAATGTCGTCTTCCGATAAATTTTTTTTAGCCGGTAATCATGAAGTAGTCGGTATCTATGGAATTGCATGCACTTTTTCTTCCATCATTTTAATTTTAGGAACAGGTCTATTACAGTATATATTTCCCAAAATCTTCAGTTTACTGTCTGCATCAAATGTTGATTACGCGTCCATCCGTAAACATTTTTATTTATATGCAATTGTAATGGCTATTGGAGCCATTGCGGTGTTGCTGTTTACCCAATTATTTTATACTTTTTTTATTAATGTAAAATATTACACTGCCTTAAAATATATATATTTTATAGTACTTGGGTATTTTTTCTGGACGATTACGTATTTTTTTTACTGCTTTTTATTGTACAATAAACAAAAGCGACAAATATTATTTTTATCTGTTTTATCCATTACAATAAGTCTCGGCTGCAATAGTTTTTTTATTCCACGTTTAGGGGATGCCGGCG
Source organism: Ferruginibacter sp. (assembly GCF_014377975.1). Taxonomy (GTDB): domain Bacteria; phylum Bacteroidota; class Bacteroidia; order Chitinophagales; family Chitinophagaceae; genus Ferruginibacter. The sequence continues at coordinate 24,694 of NZ_JACMOO010000186.1, read as the reverse complement.
CGGCCATTGCTGTATGTTGCTGTTACCTGCTGATGTTGTGTTGTACTGTTTGGGTAACACGCCCATACTGGAAGCTTTTTTTTAAAAATGATTTGTGAATAAATCATATAGCAAGAAATTTTTTTATTTTTAAATAACAACGCTTTGCAACACTTGAAACCTAACCAATAATAAAGTACTATTTTCGTTATTACTCAAATGTAATTGCATGTGCGGTATTGCCGGGTATATTTCTACCAATCTTATTACAGAACAAAAATTACGACAGGCTGCATTACTGATGCAACATCGTGGTCCGGATGCAGGAGGTTTTTATTTTTCTGAAAACAAAGCTGTCGGGCTTGCTCATAGGCGCTTGTCCATTTTAGATTTATCAACGGCTGCCAATCAACCCATGTTTTCTGCCGATGGAAGATATTGTATTGTATTTAACGGGGAGGTATATAATTTCAGGGAGCTAAAAAACCAACTTGCTGATAAAGGGGCATCACTAAAAACAACGTCAGATACGGAAGTTATACTGAAATTATTTATTGAAAAAGGCTCCTCCTGTTTTGCTGTTATGAATGGCATGTTTGCATTTGCCATTTATGATTTGCAGCAGCAGGTATTAACTCTTTGTCGTGATCACCTCGGTATTAAACCGTTATTTTTATACCAGGATGAAGGAACAATTATTTTTGCCTCCGAACTAAAAGTCATCAAATCCATGATGGGCAACGGGTTGTCAGTCAACAGGCATGCCATTCCCTATTTTTTGCACTTTGGATTTATCCCCGCACCATTAACCATCTATGATAAAACCACTAAATTTCCATCGGCTTACTATACGCAAATTTCTGTTGCAAAGGTTTTGTCTCTCAACGGCAATGGCGAATGTGTGCCCTTCTGGAAAATTGAAAATGTTATACGGGAAGTAGCGGTAAGCAATGAAGTAATTGCAAAAAAAGAATTGAAAGCGTTACTGTTTGATGCTGTGCAAAAGCAATTGATCAGCGATGTGCCAATAGGAACATTTTTAAGCGGCGGTGTAGATAGCAGCCTCGTTACGGCAATTGCTGCAGAACTCTCGGGAGCCAATAAAATAAAAACCTTTAGCATTGCCATAGAGGATAAAAAGTACAATGAATCTAAATATGCGCTGCAAGTGGCAACTCATTTACAAACAGAACATCATGAATTTAAAGTAAATGAAAAAGAAGTTTTACAACTGGTGCATACATTTATTTCTACCTATGATGAGCCCTTTGCTGATTCTTCCGCATTCCCTGCAATGATGGTTAGCCGTTTGGCAAAACAGCACGTAACGGTGGCACTTAGCGGAGATGGTGGCGACGAATTGTTTTATGGATATGGAATGTATCAATGGGCAAAGCGACTGTCTTCTCCTTACTGGCAATTAATAAAAGACCCATTATTTTCTGCTTCCAGGTTACTGGGTAGCAAATACCAGCGCATTGGAAATATGTTCGGCTACCAAGATAAAAAAAATATTATCAGCCATATTTTTTCTCAGGAGCAATATAATTTCAGCGAAAAGGAACTGCTACAATTGCTGGTTACTGATAAATTTAATTTTGCTGAAATTAACACCTTACCTGCTACGGGAAGAATTTTAAGCGAAACAGAACGCCAATCATTATGGGATTTAAAATATTATTTACAAGATGATTTACTTACAAAGGTTGACCGTGCAAGTATGCAATACAGTTTAGAAACCAGGGTACCGTTGTTGGATTACAGGCTGGTAGAATTTGCCTGTAACCTGGATGAGAAATTAAAAATTAAACATGGGGATATGAAATACCTGTTGAAGCAGGTATTATATGATTATGTACCCAAAGAAATTTTTGCCAGACCTAAACGGGGATTTAGCATACCACTTTCCAGGTGGCTTAAAACCGATTTAAAATATCTGTTAGATTTATATACTTCTGAGCAGGTTATTAATAAATACAATATTGTAAATTTCAATATTGTAAATAACCTGAGGCAAAAATATTTAAAAGGAACAGATTATTTATTTAATAAACTTTGGCTTATCATCGTATTGCATTGGTGGCTGGAAGAAAATAATATTTCGAATGGCGGATAAAAAAATTCTTTTTATATCATACGATGGTATGACCGATCCGCTTGGTCAAAGCCAGGTTATACCCTACTTATCGAACCTTACAAAAGCAGGTTACAGCTTTACCATATTAAGCTGCGATAAACCAGAAAAATATCCTGCCGGTAAAGCGTATGTTGAAAAACTGATTGCACCATTCCCCATTAATTGGGTATCGGTACCTTACCATAAAAATCCACCGGTACTTTCTTCCGTGTATGATTGTTATGCTTTAAAAAAGGCAGCAAAAAACTTACAGGCTACAAATCATTTTGATATGGTACATTCCCGGCCGGGATTGCCTACCCTTGTAGCTCTGTATTTGAAAAAAAAATATGGTTTAAAATTTTTAAACGATATAAGGGGTTTTTGGGCCGATGAGAGAGTAGATGGCGGCATGTGGAATTTAAAAAATCCGGTTTTTAACTGGTTATACCATTTTTTTAAACGGCATGAATACAATTGCCTTATTAATGAAGATTATGCAATTTGCCTGACGTATAAAGGCCGTGATGAAATACACAACCGCAAAAATATCCCCGGACAACCTATCCCTCTTGAGGTGATTCCCTGTAGTGTTGATTTGGATTTATTTGATGAAAAAAATATTGATCAATCGCTGAAAGCCAAATTTAGAAACGAACTGAATATTAAGGAAGGGGATTTTATAATAAGTTACCTGGGTTCAATCGGGGGCTGGTATTTAACGGATGAAATGATGCGTTTTTGTAAAAATGTGGGCGACAGAATACCTCATGCAAAATTTCTTTTTATTTCGCCAAATAGCAATGATATAATTGTTGCTGCTGCCAAATATGGGCTGAATGCAGAAAAACTAATAATAAAACAAGGAAAAAGACATGAGGTCCCGTTATTATTATCGTTCAGTAATTATGCACTTTTTTTTATTAAGCAATGCTATTCTAAAATAGCGTCTTCGCCTACAAAGCATGCAGAAATAATGGCCATGGGCATACCGGTAATAACCAACAGCGGTATTGGCGACGTGGCTGAAATTGTTGAAAAATACAATGCGGGATATGTTGTATCCGATTTTACGGATCCGACTTTTGCCAGCGTAATTGATAAGATCATTGCAGGTAATCCCTTCGATAAAATGGCCATACGCCATGGTGCTAAAGACTTTTATTCACTGGAAACTGCTGTTGAACGCTACCGGAAAGTGTATGATAAAATATTAAAATAGCGACTTGGCATTGTTAAATCATTACCCTGACTAAAATAGTTGCGTACTTCCCTTTTTATTACCAGGCTCCTTGTAATTCGATTCTAAAAATTATAATTAAAATATTAATGGGCATCCTATGCTTATTAATCCTACTCATATTTTGAATATTCTTCTTTACTCCAAATATTAAATAATAAAACGGGTATTAAAACGTTATGTGAATACTGGTTTCTGCAATAATGCCCCATTGTATTTATCGTTTACTGGATATATAAAACCATCAGGTAAATTCAGTGTTTAATTGCAGTATAAAATTCTGCAGATTTCTATAATAAATGAGCAGTACAATTTTGTTAAAATTGATTGAGCGTATCGTGATGAAAAATAAAAAATTTGAAATTTTATTGGTAGTGCAGTTTCCCGAAAAGGTTTCTCCCTGTCAGCGGTTTCGTTTTGAATTGTACCAGGATTTACTTGCTGAAAATGGATATAGAATAACCACAAAACCATTTTTAGATAAGGAGGGCTATGCTGTAATACATCAGTATGGATTTTTTTTCGAAAAATTATTAGCCTTGTTAAAGGGGTTTGCCGGAAGAATTTTTTTACTGTTTCAGCTGCATAAATATGATTTTATTTTATTGCAAAGGGAGGTTGCGCCGATTGGTCCGCCCATTTTTGAATGGCTGTTTGTGCGGGTATTTAATAAAAAAGTGATCTACGATTTTGATGATGCCATTTGGATCAAATCTGTATCGGAGCAAAATAGCCTGGCAGCAAAATTAAAGTATGCAAAGAAGGTTAACAGTATTTGTAAATGGGCATATAAGGTTAGTGGCGGCAACAGGTTTTTATGCGACTACGCCAGTCAATACAATAAAAATATAGTCTATAATCCCACCTGTGTGGATACAGTAAAACGCTACAATGTTTTAGCAAGGCATGATGTTGAAAAGGTAACCATTGCGTGGACGGGAAGCTTTTCTACCCTGAAATATCTGGCATTGGTTGAAAAGGCTTTGCAAATGTTACAGGAAAAATATGAGTTCAACATCAAAATTATTTGCAATAAAAAGCCATCTCTGAAACTTAAAAACGTGCACTATGTTGAATGGAGTGAAGATAATGAAGTTTCGGAACTGGCATCCTGCCAGATAGGTCTGATGCCGCTGACCAACGATGAATGGAGTGAAGGAAAGTGTGGCTTTAAGCTTATTCAATATCTTGCCTTGGGCATACCAGCAGTTTCATCTGCGGTGGGTGTAAACAAAATAATTATTGACGAAGGCATAAATGGTTATTTTGCCGATACCGATACTGACTGGTACCATGCAATTGAAAAATTAATGTTAGATAGGAAAGAAAGAGAAAAAATGGGTAAGGCTGGCCGTCAAAAAATAATGACTCAATACAGCCTTCAATCAAATGAAAATAATTTTTTAACTCTTTTCGATGGCATATCCGAAAAAGCTGTTACTCCTTTTATTCCGGCAATATCCTGTTCTCTACACCCTGTGCGGGCTGCCAGCCTGTTCCCTTTATCATTATTACGCCGGAGTGATAATGTAAATGTATTACATTAACAGGCAGTGTTTCCTGCGGTTAAAAGCTTAAGCTTTGCGCTTTTGTTTTGACCACGCTTTTGTTTTTAGCAACTATATCCAGTATTAAAAACAGTGCAATAATATAAAATGGCAAACAGGGTATTTTGTACCTTACCAAGGTTCCAAAATTAAGTGTGGTAGCACCAATAAAGAGTCCGAATGTTACTGAATAGAATAAGCAAAAAAATATCATTGGGTTTAAAAAAATGTTACTTATAAATTTAACGGGGCCGGCTTTAAAAAACACATATAGTGTAAGCAGCATCAGAGCCATGCTTTCAACAGAAGATAAAAGAGTGGAGATTTTTTTTGATTCCCAAAGGTAAGGTCTGAAAAAAGTAGCGCCAATTGCTGCAGGGGCCATTTTTAATAAACTAGTAAAAGATCCGTCATATTCTACGCCCAACGAAAATGAAGACTCTGCGCCATCAGAAATATTTATAAAGTTGGTTTGTTGGGTTTTAACAGATGCTGTTATTTTATCTATTGAAAAAAATCCCAGCTCTTCCTTAAACCTATCGGCCAAGGCATAAACACCTGTAACAGTCAGTAAAAATATAGTAATGCTAATCGAAATCTTTACAATTTTATTTTTTAAAAGTTTTAGGTTAATTAATATTAGGTATAAAGCAAAAAAGGGTAGATAAGAAATAATGATATAAATTTTAATAACATACAGAATAGAAGCCGCAGCTAAAGCAATCATTGTATTTTTGAAAAAAGATTGCTTCTTTTCGAAAATATAATAGAGTGCATAGGTCATCCATCCAAGCATACCCATGCAGATAGTATCTTTTAAAATACCGGAACTCCAAAAAATCAGGGTGGGTAAGTATATAATGGCAATCGCCAATTTTTTATTTAAATAAGGATAATGCTCGTAAAAAAATTTGTATAAACGCCAAAGCCCGCTGTAAGCAATCATTGAAAAGCAAAGATTAATTAACAGGTATCTTCCAAAAGTAAAAAAAGATAAAAAGACTACCAGCCTGGTTACCATAAAATTACTTTCCATTTTAAAATAGCCGCTATTGGCAGGATCTTTTAAAAAATCTTCATCATAAGTGGTACCGGATGTAAAAAGCAGGTGTGCATTATTTACGGGATCTTTTAATATCAATTCCTTCAAATGTATGCCCTCAGGAAAATACAATGAAGTACTGTCACCGTGGGTGACGTAAACAAAAAAAATGGTAAACGCTATACTGCTGAATACTTTTATCCAAAACCCATGTTTGTGGTATTTTTTTAAAACAGGATCACTCATACGTTTTCGCCGGGCCGAAAAAATTAAATGAAAAGCAAAAACGTATAGTGGAAATAATATGAAGTCAATAAAACCCATTCTTTTTTATAAGAAAATATTTTTATAAGTAAGCGTAAATGAAAGTGTGTAAACAAATTTATCTTAAATTATCATCTGCTATTCAATAATATAGAGTTATTTTGTTCATACTAAAGATAGTGTTATATGTGTGGTATTGCAGGTGCAGTAAATTTTAAATTAATATATAAGGATATTGATCAAAATATGTTTCATCGTGGCCCTGATGAACAGGCTGGGTTTATGGTAGATAATGTTGATTTGTACCACCTGCGTTTAGCCATTCTTGACATAGAGGGAGGCAAACAACCCATGCATTTAAATGAACGGTATACTATTATTTTCAACGGAGAAATTTATAACCACAATGAAATAAGAAGCCTGCTTCACCTGCAGGGTACAACAGCTTCAGATACAGAAACCTTATTGTTATTGTACCAAAAATACGGGGTAAATTTTTTGCAACACCTGGAAGGGATGTTTGCATTTGCGATATACGATCAACAGGAAAAAAAATTATTTATTGCCCGTGACCGTGCTGGAAAAAAACCTTTGTATTACTACAACGATGGACAAAAATTTATTTTTGCCAGCGAATTAAATTGTCTGAAAGGCTTGCTGCCATTGCAGATGGAACAAAATAATTTTTATCATTACCTGCGGTTGGGATCTTTTTATGGCGCACTTACACCTTATAAAAATGTAAGTGAATTAAAGGCCGGTCATTTTTTATTGATTGATTGTACAACACTGGCAGTAAATAATCAATGCTGGTGGAGTATCAACGATTTTTATAAACAAACTCATACAGATAGTTTTGAAGAAAGCCTCGAAAAAGTGGACGGCTATTTAAATGCTGCGGTAAAAAAAAGGGTTGAGTCTTCTGATTTGGAAGTGGGCAGTTTTTTAAGTGGTGGTATAGATAGCGGCTTAACTACCGCCATTGCCAGTAAATACAACAGCAGGATAAAAACTTTTACTGTATCGTTTGATGGAGAATATGATGAAGCTCCGCTGGCAAAACTGGTGGCTGAAAAATACCAGACCAATCATACAGAAATAAAAATTTCTTTTGACCATCTTAAAAATGATCTTGAAAAAATATGCACTAATTATGGCGAACCATTTTTTGACAGTTCTGCCATACCAAGTTATTATGTAAGTGCGGCTGCAAAAAAACACCTCACCGTAATTTTAAATGGCGATGGAGCAGATGAATTGTTTGGTGGTTACAGGCGATATGTTCCCTTTGCAAAATATGATTTTTTTAAAAGTAATGGGATCATTAAAAATACGGCGGCGCTGACAAAAAAATTTCTTCCTCCCGGCAACAACAAAAAATCGAAATACAATTATTTTTACAGGTTACTTTCACTGGCTTCAAAAAACAGCCTCGAAATTTATTTATCTGCCGGTGTTGACATTATGGAAGATTATGAATCCAATATACTGCAGCTAGGTGTTGATTATCTGCAGCCAATACGGACAGATTTTAACCTGGTGGCAAATGCGCCCATTAGTGGTTTACGAAAAATTATGAACATAGATTTTAACACTACTTTGTTCACCGATTTACTGGTAAAAATGGATATAGCCAATATGGCGAATTCGCTGGAAGGCCGCAGTCCTTTTTTGTGCAGGGAATTAATGGAATATGCACCAGGTATGCATGACAGTTTTAAAATACATGGTAGCAGCACTAAATATTTATTAAGACAACTGGCAAAAAAATATCTGCCTGCCGAATTAATTAATCAACCCAAAAGAGGTTTTGAAATACCATTGAAGAAATGGGTAGAGCAGGAATTAAAGGAAGTGGTTTTTGATTACGTTGGTTCAGCAAATGCTATCAGCGGTCAGTTTTTACAGAAAAAATTTTTAGCCGGATTATTAAACAATACCATAAAAATATCTGCAGAAAAAAGGGCTAAAATTTTATGGACTTTGCTGAGTATGGAAATATGGTATAAAAAAGTTTACTTACAATAAATGAAATCAGCAGGCATACAAAAGAAAAAAATACTGCACACCACAACCAGGTTAGTATTGGGTGGAGGTGTTGAAAAAAATATTTACTACACTGTTACAAACCTCTCAGATGAATTTGAATTTCATTTAAGTTGTGGCGCATATTTTAAAGATGATTTGTTTTGTAATCACCCGGAAATAAAAATTATTATTTGCCCTTATCTGGTCAATACCATTCACCCTTTAAAAGATTTGCAGGCATTGTGGTTTTATTACCGTCTTATCCGCAGGGAAAAGTATGATATTGTACATACACATGAAACCAAAGCCAGTTTTATTACAAAGCTGGCTGCATGGCTGGCCCGCTGCCCGTATGTAATTTATGGCTTGCATGGAGTTACTTTTAATGACCCGATGAGCCGTTTAAAAAGAAAATTTTATATACTGCTTGAAAAGCTAACCATTTATTGCGCAGACCTGGTAGTGGCTGTAGGGAACGACACGGTAACTGAATATAAAAAGGAGAATATTGGAAAAAATATACCTTTTGAAATAGTAAGAAGTGGAATTGACATTAAAAATTATCTATGCCAGGCCTTACAAACAGATGAAGAAAAATTACAATTCAGAAAAGCTTTAGGCATAGATAAAGATGACATTGTATTTATAACTGTGGGCAGGTTTTCGTATTCAAAGGCACAGCGCTACTCCATTGAAGCATTTGCCGTTTTGCAAAAAAAGTATCCTACCTTAAAATTTTTGCTGATTGGTGAAGGAGAGTTGCTGGCAGAATGCAAATTACTGGCAAATGCCGCTGGTATCAATAACCGCAGTATTTTGTTTTTAGGTTATCAAAAAGATATCCCCAAATATCTATCTGTAAGTGATATTTTTATTTTTACATCGTTAAGAGAAGGATTGCCCAGAGTAATTGTTGAAGCCTCTTTATTACAGGTGCCGGTGATCACTTTTGAAGTAGAAGGAGCTTCGGAAGTTTTGGAAAATGAAAAATCAGGATTTATTGTACCTCAGGCAAATAAGGAAGCATTAATTAATAAAGCAGAACAATTAATTTTACAGCCCTCATTGAAATTAGCATTTGGTCAGCGGGCGCAGCAACATGTAAAGCAATATTGGGATATGCATGTAATGGCACAACAATTAAGAAGCATTTACAATCGAAATATCTGAAATGAAAATTGCTTTTACAATAGATTTTGAAGACTGGTACCAGGGCATTGACCTGCCCATAACCAGCTGGATAAAACTTGAAAAGAGATTGCATATCGGGCACTATAAATTACTGGAACTTTTTCAAAAGGCCAATGTAAAGGCAACTTATTTTTTATTGGGCAAAACAATTGAAGATCATCCGAAAATGATTCGTGAAATTATTGCGGAAGGTCATGAAATTGCTTGTCACACTTATTCCCACCCTTTTATTTATAAGTTAACTCCCCGCCAATTCAGGCAGGAAATACAAAAATCAAAGCAATTAATTGAACCTTTTGGCGTTAACTACACCGGGTTCAGAGCACCTTTTTTTTCTATAGATGCGAGAAGTCTGTGGGCGTTGGATATTTTAAAAGAAGAAGGGTTTACCTACGATTCCAGTATTTTTCCGGGCGATGCCAAACGTACAGGTATACCGGGCTTTAATCCGGCTATTCAATACCTTAATAATGGCTTATTGGAATTTCCAATAAGTACATTAAAAGTTTTTAATTTTGATTTTGGTGTTGGTGGTGGCTATTTTAGATTATTGCCCTACACTTTTTTTAAAGAGAAGATGGAAAGTATTTTAAAAGAAAGACACAGCATTTTTTATTTGCATCCTTGGGAACTGGATATTAAACAACCAAAACTGCCTGGTATCGACAAAAGGATAAGATTTACACATTATGTAAATTTGTATTCTGCAGAAAAAAAAGTAAGGCAGCTATTATCCGATTTTGAATGCACAACAGTATCCAATATTTTAAAAAATAGTAAAAAATGAGTAACAGCAAAGAGTACACTTTTTCAGAAACAAACGACGTAGCTACTTTTTTTCAGGGGTATGCCGCTGATTTTGACAGTATTTATGGTCATACAAAAAAAAGAAGCCGTTGGGATAAATTTTTAGACAAGTATTTTCGCCTGTCAATGCGCCTTCGTTATGAGCTTGTTTTAAAATACACATCCAATGCAGCATTAAAAACCATACTGGATGTAGGTTGTGGTGGAGGCGTTTATTGCGAAGCCTTGCTAAACGGGGGTAAAATAGTTACCGGGCTGGACATTGCACAAGGGATGCTTGAACTTGCTGAACAAAAAACTAAAAGATACCTTGCCGAGGGTAAAGTAAATTACGTGTACAGCGGATACCTGGAACATGCGTTTCCACAACAGTTTGACGCTGCTGTATTGGTTGGATTTTTCGATTATATAAAAACTCCGTTGGATATTTTTAAAAAGCTTGAAAAAGAAATTACCAAAGAATTACTAATGAGTTTTCCCAAAAGTGGAGGCTTGCTGGGCTGGCAGCGTAAAGTACGGTACAGGATGAGAAATTGCCCATTATATTATTATTCAAAAAGCGATTTGGAATCATTGTTGACAACAATGGGCTGGCAAAATAAAGCTGAAATTATTGATATTGACAGAGATTTTTTTGTAAGAGTAAAATTATAAACTGATACAAATTTTTTATGCATCCCGGCTCTTGAAGAGCCGGGATTTTTATTTCAGGCGCTTTTATAAAAGAGTAGTTGTGTTAATCTTATTAAGATTATCTTTAAACAAAATAATATGATTGTTGTTTAATAAACAAATAGAACATAATTCAATATATGAACACATTCACTATTAAAGATCTCGAAAATTTATCGGGCATTAAAGCGCATACCATTCGTATTTGGGAGCAACGCTATAATTTTTTAAAACCTTCCCGTTCTGATACCAACATACGGTATTACAGTAATGATGAATTAAAAAAAGTACTCAATATTGCGTTGCTCAATAAATATGGGTATAAAATTTCCCATATTGATAAAATGGGGGAATCTGAATTGCGCGAAAAAATTTTAACGCTAACCCAGACAGAGGCACAACAGGAACGCATAGTAAATGATCTGATACAGTGTATGGTAGATCTGGATATAGAGAGACTGGAAAATGTACTGGATAGTCACATACGGGTGCGGGGTATTGAAAGGACCATTACGCAGATTATTTTTCCTTACATGGAAAAGATAGGAATTTTATGGCTCACAAATCACATAAACCCAGCACAGGAACACCTTGTAAGCAATGTAATCCGTCAAAAATTAATTGTTGGTATTGAAGGAATTGTTACTTCTTTAAAAATAAATAAAACGGTATTACTTTTTTTACCGGAAGGAGAATATCATGAACTGGGTATGCTGTTTATGTATTATTTATTAAAAAGCAGGGGCGTTTCTACTATTTATCTGGGGGCCAACGTACCGATGCAGGATGTTGAATACGTGGTTAATTTAAAGAAGCCAGATTACCTATACTCTCATTTAACATCGGTAGGGCATAATTTTAATTTTGACAAATTTATCTCTGCCATAACAAAGAAATTTAACGGTACGCCTATTATTATATCAGGTTTGCTCACAAATAGTTACGAAAAGAAAATACCCGCACATATTAATTTCAAAAAATCATTTCCGGAAGTAATGGAATTTGTAGCTACTATATAAAATTATATAATTTTTAGGCCTGATATTTGTTTAAGAAATAATTAATTAAATTAAACAAATAAATTGAATTTGTAAATTTTATTGTTTAATTTTACTTCATAACAATTTAAACATTTTATAATGGCAACGGTAGACTTCAATCAATTGCTTGTTAATAATACAGAATTTTTAAAACCTTTTGCCATTACTCTTACCAGGGATAATGAGGTAGCAAAAGATTTATTGCAGGAAACAATGTTCAGGGCCCTTGCAAATAAAGAAAAATACAATGTGGGAACAAATATCAAAGCATGGCTTTATACCATCATGCGTAACATCTTTATTAATAATTATCGTCGCAAATCAAAACAAAATACCATTTTCGACAGTACGCCCAATGAATTTTTACTGAATTATAATCAGGTAACTACTGCCAACGCTGCTGAGGGAGCTATCAAATTAAAAGATATCCAGGTAGCCATTCATGAGCTTCCGGCAATTTTTCGTAATCCATTTATGCTTTATTTTGAGGGTTATAAATATCATGAGATTGCAGACATGCTGAGCGAACCTTTGGGCACTATTAAAAGCAGGATACATTTTGCAAGAAAATTATTAAAGGAACAGGTTTCGCGGTATTAATATTTTGTAAAAATTTTTTACTTCTCATAATTAAACTACTCCACGGTTACTTTAAAATTGAAGAACGCAGTCATCATAGGAAGCGGCTTTGCCGGATTATCGACAGCCTGTTTTATGGCAAAAGCCGGATGGAAGGTTACTGTGTTAGAAAAGCAATCCACCCCCGGTGGACGGGCAAGGCGAATGCATGTTCAAGGATTTACTTTTGACATGGGCCCAAGCTGGTACTGGATGCCTGATGTATTTGAGCATTTTTTTAATTGTTTTGATAAAACTGTTGAACAATATTATCAACTCGACAGGTTAGACCCCTCTTATAGAATCTACTGGCCGCAGGACTATGTGGACATACCAGCAGATTACAATTCCCTCAAAAAATTATTTGATAGTTTAGAGCCTGGAAGTGCAGAGATGCTGGATAATTTTATGAAGGAAGCACAGTATAAATATCAGGTGGGTATCAATAAACTGGTACACAAGCCAGGGCAAAGCATTACAGAATTTATAGACTTGGAACTCGTAAAAGGTATTTTTAAATTGGATGTTTTTACGTCTATGAAAAAACATATCCGCAAACATTTCAACCATCCTCAATTGCAGCAGCTGCTGGAATTTCCAGTGTTATTTTTAGGGGCCTTGCCGGAGAATACACCTGCTTTATATAGCCTTATGAATTATGCAGATATAAAATTGGGTACCTGGTATCCCAAAGGCGGTATGTATAAAATTGTTGAAGCTATTCACCGGCTTGCTACAGAATTAGGTGTTCAATTTCAATTTAATCATACGGCGGTGAAAATTGAAGTGGAAAACAATATAGCAAAAAGTGTTGTTACAAATACCATCGGTGATGCAGGAAAAATTGTAAAAAAAAATTATAAAGCGGATGTAGTGATAGGTGGCGCAGATTACCATTTTATTGAAACAGCGTTATTATCTAAACAGTACAGAACGTATAGTGATGCCTATTGGGATAAACGTGTAATGGCGCCAAGTTGCCTGATATATTATGTAGGCCTGAATAAAAAGCTTCACAATGTTTTACACCATACCTTATTTTTTGATGTCAGTTTCGAAGAGCATGGTAAAGAAATTTATACAATACCACAGTGGCCTAAAAGTCCGTTGTTTTACGTAAGTGTTACTTCTGTGAGCGACAATAGTGTTGCACCAGAAGGTGGTGAAAATTTATTTTTTCTGATTCCTGTAGCAGCAGGGTTAACAGGCGATACAGATGAACTAAGGGAGCATTATTTTGAACAAATAATTCAACGTTACGAAGACAGAATAGGCCAATCTGTTAAAGAAGCCATCGTGTACAAAAAATCATATTCGGTTAGTAATTTTATTGAAGATTATAATGCGTTTAAAGGAAATGCTTATGGTTTAGCGAACACTTTAATGCAAACCGCTGTTCTAAAGCCAGGATGCCGTAGCAAGAAAGTGGAAAATCTTTATTATACCGGACAATTAACAGTTCCAGGCCCGGGAGTGCCACCGGCTTTGATCAGTGGCGAAGTGGTTGCGAAGGAAATAATAAAAAACTTTTAACCAAATAAGATTTAAATCGTTATGTAATTTGATTAACATAATTTGTAAATTACAAGTATTAAAGGAAATACCAATAATCACCAAAACAAAGAAGGGCTATGATGGACATTTTTCATGATTTAAGCCAACGATGCAGTAAAGTAACAACAGAGTTATATAGCACTTCTTTTAGCAGTGCCATTAAACTGTTGCATCCTAACATGCGTACACCGGTTTTTAATATTTATGGATTTGTTCGGTTAGCTGATGAAATCGTAGATACTTTTCACCAGCACAACAAAGCAGTTTTGTTAAAAGAATTTAAGGAAGAAACTTATCTTGCTATTAGGCGGAAGATAAGTCTGAATCCTATTTTACATAGTTTTCAGCTAACTGTTAACAAGTATGGTATATCGCATTACCTGATTGAAGCATTTTTTAAAAGCATGGAGATGGATCTCAGGAAAGCATCCTACGATACTGATGGATACAAAACATATATTTATGGAAGCGCAGAAGTAGTTGGTTTAATGTGTCTCTTTGTTTTTTGTGAAGGAGATGACGTTATGTATGAAAAATTAAAACCTTCAGCGCAATTACTTGGAGCTGCTTTTCAAAAGGTAAATTTTTTGCGGGATGTGAAAGCGGATTATGAGGGATTGAGCAGAACTTATTTTCCCGGAGTGGATTTTGCAAATTTTACCAGTGCCATGAAAATGCAAATTGAAGAAGAAATTGAAGATGATTTTGCACGTGCGTACGAAGGCATTATTCAGTTACCCATAAAAGCAAGGTTTGGTGTATATGTGGCCTACAAATATTATTTATCTCTTTTTAAAAAAATAAAAAAAACTGCACCCGCTAATATTTTGGAACAAAGAATACGCATACCAGATTATGGAAAAGTTTTTATTGTGGCCAAGGCTGGGGTAAGAAACCAGTTTAATATTTTATAAAGCGTAACTATTTATGGATGTTATTTTAGTTGATGAAAATGATGTACCCACTGGCACCATGGAAAAAATGGAAGTACATCAAAAAGCCATGTTACACAGGGCCTTCAGCGTTTTTATATTTAACAGTGAAGGCGAAATGTTATTGCAGAAAAGATCTGCAAGTAAATACCATAGCCCATCCTTGTGGACCAATACCTGCTGTAGTCACCCGGCACCAGGGCAGGAAATAAAGCTGGCAGCTGCAAAGCGTTTAATGGAAGAAATGGGATTTACTACACAAATAAAAAAAGCATTTGAATTTATTTATAAAGCTCCGTTTGACAATGGACTTACTGAATATGAGTACGACCATGTGTTTACCGGAACCTATGATGGCACCATCATTCCTGATAAATCAGAAGTAAGTGACTATTGTTTTCAAAACTTTGATAAGATAACTACATTGATGCAATTGCATCCGGAAGAATATACCGAATGGTTTAAAATTGCCTTTCCAAAACTGCAGGCGTACCTTGTGGGTACCGGATATTGACAGCCGAATTCGCTGCAATCAGTTTTTTTTACAATGCATACACAAAAAGCAATCATTATTGGAAGTGGTATTGGTGGAATGGCAGCAGCCATCCGGCTGGCAGTACAGGGTTTTACCGTAACTGTGTACGAAAAAAATGATCAGCCAGGTGGAAAACTGTCTGCCTTGAAAAAGGATGGTTACAGCTTTGATGCAGGTCCGTCTTTATTTACCCAACCCCAAAATATTGAAGAATTATTTCTATTGGCTCAGGAACCAATTAACGATTATTTTACCTGGCAGTCGGTACCGGTTGCCTGTAAATATTTTTACGAAAATGGTAAGATAGTACAAGCACATACCAACGCAAATAAATTTGCGCAGGAGCTAAAAGAACAGTTAAATGAATCACCTGAAACGGTGAAGGCATATTTAACTCAATCCGAAAAATTATATAACAATATTGGCACCCTGTTTTTAAATAATTCGCTCCAAAAAACAAACACGTGGGTAAATAAAAAAATAGTGTCAGCCTTAAAAACGTTTAGGTTTGGGTATCTGTTTAAGTCCCTCAACCAGCACAACAACAAACATTTTTCATCACCCGAAGCAGTACAATTATTCAACCGCTTTGCAACCTACAATGGTAGTAATCCTTACAAAGCACCGTCCATGCTTAGTGTGATACCTCACCTGGAACAAAATCAGGGTACTTTTTATCCTAATGGAGGCATGATCAGCATCACCAACGCCTTGTACAAGCTGGCAATAAAAAAGGGGGTACAGTTTTATTTTGATATGCCCGTGCAGCAAATTACGCATCATAAAAAATTAGTAAATGGAGTGGTTGTAAATAATGAAAAGGTAATGGCTGACGTAGTTGTAAGCAATGCAGATGTATATTTTACCTATAAAAATTTACTGGGTAATATGTACAAGGCAAAAAAAGTTTTAAAGCAGGAGCGTAGCAGCAGTGCATTAATTTTTTACTGGGGCATTAACAAGTCTTTTTCGCAATTGCAACTACATAATATCTTTTTTAGCAAAGATTATAAAAACGAGTTTGACAATATTTTTGTTCATAAACAATTAACCGGTGATCCTACAGTATACATCAACATTACTTCTAAAATTGAAAGCAGCCAATGCCCCGATGGAAAGGAGAATTGGTTTGTAATGGTAAATGCACCGGCTAATACGGGGCAAAACTGGGAGCAGTTAAAAATAGTTGCACGCAATAATGTTATCAGTAAATTAAGCCGTATGCTAGGTCAAAATATAGAGGGATTGATAGAAACTGAACACACATTGGATCCGATTATGATAGAAGCAAAAACGGATTCCTATATGGGGTCTTTATACGGTACCAGTTCCAACTCAGTATTGGCAGCTTTTTTCAGGCATGCTAATTTTACAAATGCAATTAAAGGCCTGTATTTTTGCGGTGGCAGTGTGCATCCCGGTGGCGGTATTCCGCTGTGCTTAAAAAGTGCTAAAATTGTAAGTGAACTTATTGCGAACGATTACAAAAAATGAACCACCCGTTATTGTTAACCAGTTTTTCAAAATATCAAATTGCAACCGGCACTGCTATTTTTTTTCATGCCATTGGTTTAACCGGAATATTGTTTTTCAACAATAGTTTTTTCCTGCAATCTACCCCGTTTAATCTTTTGCTAAGTGTTGCTTTACTGGTGTGGACGCAACAGGATAGAAATAAATGGTTCTTGCTTTTTGCACTGGTAGTATTTACTATTGGCTTTGCTGTTGAGGTAATTGGCGTAAACACCGGACTGCTTTTTGGTAACTATAGTTATGGGAAAGTATTGGGATTTCAATGGAAGAATGTACCAGTTATCATTGGGCTAAACTGGTTCATAGTAATTTATTGTTGTGGGGTGAGCATCCATATCTTTTTAGCGAGAATTATTAAACGGTTGACATTTGAAACAAAAACTACCCCAATGGCGTTGAAAGCAATATCTATAATTGCGGACGGTGCAACACTGGCAGTGTTGTTTGACTGGCTCATAGAGCCCGTTGCTGTTAAATTGGGATACTGGCACTGGAAGGGTGATGGCAGCATTCCACCGTACAATTATATTTGCTGGGCACTAACCAGTGCTTTGTTGCTAACTGTTTTTCATTTTTGTCCTTTCAACAAGGAAAACAAATTTGCTATACATTTGTTACTGATTCAAGCGTTGTTTTTCTTACTACTCCGCACTTTTTTGAAATAATTTTTATATTATGCAAGGGCTTTTATTTATATCAGTTATCCTGATTACCTTTTTTATTATGGAAGGGATCACCTGGCTTACGCATCGTTACATCATGCATGGATTTTTATGGTATCTGCACGAAGACCACCATCAGCCTAAGCCTGGTTTTTTTGAAAAAAATGATGCATTCTTTTTAATTTTTGCTATTCCCAGCTGGCTTTGTATTATGCTGGGTCTTCAATATCAACTATATGCTTTAGCCGCCATTGGTTTTGGAATAACACTATATGGACTAGCCTATTTTATAGTGCATGAAATTATCATACACCAAAGGTTTAAATGGTTTTCCCGTAGCAATAATACTTACATCCGAACCATTCGCTGGGCGCATAAAATGCATCATAAGCACCGTGACAAATTCGAGGGCGAAAGCTTTGGAATGTTATTCGTGGCAAAAAAGTATTGGCAAAAAGTAAAAGCAGATAAATTAAGAAATGCGTAAAATATTTCCGGTAAAGGCCTTTCAATTACTATGATACTTCATTTGTTGTCTTTCTGCCGCAGTGGGAGTACCCTTCTGCTAAATTTCATTATGGATCTTTTATCTTAGCGTAACAATACCTTTATACAACACTTCTAATTTAATCAGTTGAATCATCACTACACTTATTTTTTAATACTTGCGTGCAGTCTTGCAGGCCCGTTGGCATTAAGTTTTGATAAAAAAGTAGCGTTTAATAAAAAATGGAAGTGGCTTTTTCCCGCTATAGTATTGCCTGCCATCCTGTACATTGCCTGGGATGTATTCTTTACCGCAAAAAACGTTTGGAGTTTTAACGAAGCTTATATCAGCGGTATAAAAATTATCAATCTACCCATTGAGGAAGTACTTTTTTTCTTTGTGGTACCTTATTGCTGCGTATTTATTTATGAGTGTGTCCGCTGCTATTTTCCTGATCGTACCAACAAAAAGATTGCAAATAATATCCTGCAAATACTTGCCGTTTTTTTATTGGTTACCGGGTTAATTTTCTATCATAAATATTACACCAGTTCAGCCTTTATTTTGTGCGCCCTTTTTATAGTCATGCTGTACGTTTTTAATTTTTTTTTTAAAGATTTTAATGCCGCTTATTTCTTAATATCCTACTCCATTATTTTAGTTCCCTTTTTGTTGGTGAATGGTTTTTTAACAGCGATCCCTGTTGTATTATACAACGACGCAGAAAATCTTGCTATAAAGATTTACACCATTCCGGTTGAAGATATTTTTTATGGTATGTTGCTGGTATTGATGAACATTGCTTTATACGAAAAGTTAAGAAATCAAAGCTCTCCAAAATCAATAAATATCAGCTAACTGTTTTCAATTCATCCCAACGGCTGGTATATCTTGGGCTTCTCATCTCTTGCCGCATTTTCCAGTTACGTGTGGTACCGGATGCTGCAAATTTTACCATGTCATCCCGCATGGCAAAGTTTACATTGTCCAGTGTGTTCATCAGCAAACGTTTGCCGTTATTTGATTCCTCAATAAATAAATTTCCTTGTATCGTGTTGTCTGGCACTAAACCGCTTAATGTAACACCCGCTTTTTTATAGTGCCTTCCCTTTTCAAATAATTTATCTACCAGTTGCAGCGCAGGCTTTATTAATTCGTGGGTGGCAGCAGTAGCAAAAGGCAGGGTAGTATAACTGCCTACACTTGGTCCATGGCTAAAACGTTGTCCCATATTGGCTTCTTTGGGCACCACAAAAACACTGATTACGTTTGCTGCACTGTGTTGCCGGCGTAATTTTTCCGCTGCGCGGGAAGTATAGGTAGCAACCGCTTCCTTAATTTCCGCAATGGTGCTAACAGGGTTGCCAAACATCCTGGTGGTGGCAATTATTTTTTTATTAATCAATGCTTCTTCCATCTTGCTTATACATTCTCCTTTTAGTTCTTTTAAAAGTCTCACTCCAACCACGCCCCCCAAATGTATTTTCGCCCAATCTTCCTTTCGTTTACTTAGATCGAGTGCGGTGTAAATGGCATGCATTTCCCTCAGCTTTTCTGCATACTGGTGCCCTACACCCCATACATCCTGAATGGGTGTTTTGTACAAAGCATCAATAATTTTTTCTTCTGTATCAAGCACCAGCACACACTTTACTGATTTATCTTTTTTTGATAACCGGTTGGCAACCTTTGCCAGAACTTTTGTGGGTGCCACGCCAATGGATACTTTTATACCGGTCCACATTTCTACAGTATCCAATATATTTTCAGCCATTTTTTGCAAATCTTCCTGCGCACATTCACCCAGTTCTAAAAACGCTTCGTCTACTGAATACACTTCCACATTTTCTTCGCCCAGTAACATCCGCAAGGTTTCCATCACGCGCCAACTCAAATCGCCATATAAATTATAGTTGGATGAAAACGTGGCCACATTGTGTTTTTCAATTAATGGCTTTGCTAAAAAGTAAGGGCCGGCCATGCCAACGCCCAGCGCCTTTGCTTCATCGCTTCGGGATATAATACAGCCATCGTTGTTGCTCAAAACAACAACAGGTTTGTTATCCAGGTGTGGTTTAAACAACCTTTCGCAACTACAATAAAAACTATTACAATCTACAATGGCTTTCATGTTGGTGGGCTAAAGCCCTGTTTTTGTTTTTTTATTCTCCGGGCTAAAGCCCGGAGCAATTCATGAAGCATGGAGCAATTCATGAAGCATGAAGCGATTCATGAAGCTGGAGCAGCTTATAATTGATTCACCTGAATTGCCTCGTCCTTTAGGGCGAGGAGGAGGGAGGATGAGGGAGGAGAAGAAGGATTATAAAATATAAAAAATGCGCTTTAGTCCTTCATCAATACAAATCCATATTTCCTTGTAAACTCATCATTCTCCTCCTCAAATGTTTTCTTTGCATGGTGTGTCTCCTGGTTTTTGATATATTCCCTCACAGCATCTACACCAGATTCACTAACAGACACTGCAAAATATTCATCCTGCCATTCAAAATATTGTTTGCATAAATTGTTTTTATAAATCCAAAAGGAGCTTTCGCCTTTTAGAAGTTGTAATATTTTGGCAATTGTTCGGTTGGCATTTAATGAAATAAGACAATGCACGTGATCAATATGTCCGTTTACAAAATCTACATAAATATTTTTTTCCATACCATTCTCCTTTATATGTTTAAACACCTGCTGCCGCATATCTTTTGTTAACAGGGTACTCTTTTTTAGTAGCCCAAACTAAATGAACCCAGATTTTAATGAATGGCATAGTTGTACTATTTATATAATGAAAAAAATTATTTTAATTTATCTTTTTCATCAGGCAAAAGGCTGCGGCAATGTATAAATTGCCTGGGCTTCAGCCCAGGGATCTAATCACACAAATCACCACCCCCCAGATTTTAAAATCCATAAACTCGCTCACTTCAATGGTAGCCAGCTTTGGTGTTTCCGGAATCAGCCGCAGTTTATTAATCGTTCTTTCATAGCGGCGAATCAGCATTTCGCCATCTATCACCGCAATTACAATCTTACCATTGGCTGGTTTAATGCTGCGATCTACAATCACAATATCACCATCAAAAATGCCGGCATTTATCATACTGCTGCCGCTTACCCGCATAAAAAAAGTTGCCGGTTTATTGCGAATCAATTGTTCATTCAGGTCAATGCCCCGTTCCATATAATCATCTGCGGCAGCGCCAAAACCCGTTGCATTGGCGGCAGATACATTGTGCTGGGTAAAGCGTTTGGTACCTGTATAAGTACTGCCAAAAAAGTTTTCCACTTCCATATAAATGATTTTTGTTTATAACTAAATTATTTAGTAAATTTATGCTAAAATAATTCGCAAATAAAATTTAATTGTATAAAATTTTATAGTATGAAAAACATTAACAGCATCCCCGGCTACAAGGTAAATGAGTACCTGCTGGTATTAAACCCACACCAGGAACTCCGCAACAAAATCATGCAGATAAAAAAGCAATTTTCCGACACGTACAAAAATGAGTCAGCGGTATTTGGAAAACCACACATTGCGCTTGCAAATTTTGTGCAGTATAGTATGCAGGAAGAAAGACTTATCAACCGGTTAAATACTGTAGCCATGGGTTTTCACCCCATAAAAGTAGAGCTGAAAGATTACGGCAGTTTTCCCTCCCATACTATTTATATAAACATTACCTCCAAAGCACCCATTCAAAGTCTGGTAACGCAGGTGCGGTCGCAGGCCCAGCCACTCATGAAATTAAATAGCGATCACAAACCACATTTCATGATGGAGCCATACATTATCATTGCCCGAAAACTAGAGCCGGGCCAATACGAAAAAGGCTGGCTGGCATACAGTCATAAACAGTTTACCGGCAGGTTCATCGCCGATGGAATGTTGTTATTAAAGCGTCCTGCAGGCGAACTAAAATATCAGATTGTACAACGGTTTGAATTTCAAAATTTGCCGGTAACAACTACACAGGGAGCGTTGTTTGTATAGCAATAAAAATAATTGGCCTAACTAAAACACAGCTATGGGCAACATCGTTGTGTCACTCACTTGTACAAAAACAGCTAGGTGGAACTTCCATTCATTTCGCCGGCATTGGTACAATCGGTAACAGTTTAAGCAAGGAATCAAACAGATGCACAACCCTGTCAGCGGTTGGTAAACAGCAGCGATATCACCAGAAAAATTCAATACGCATGAGCAACGAATCAAACCCCGCTAACAATAAAAGAAAACCAGGGCAATTACAACAAGACAGTGTGCCCGTAAAATCAATATTAGCGATCAACAAAGAGAAAGAAAGCGTGGGTATGCAGGTTCCAAAAGTTTCCCCCCTGAAAGGAGATTCAGCGTGGACCGGTGAGGGCTTTGGCGGGCCGGAATATCACCACGGTCGCGGAGCCCAATTCAACACCAAAAATCGCTTCCTCAAAAACGAATCCACGAGAGAGCATGTTGAAGGCATCGACGATTGGGAAGAAGGAAATATACCCACCCAATACATAGAACAGCAAAGCAAAACCATTGTAAATAAAGTAGAAAGTAAAGATGTAGGCATGGGCTATAGCATGAACCCTTACGCCGGTTGCGAACATGGCTGCATATACTGCTATGCCCGCAATGTGCACGAATACTGGGGGTACAGCGCAGGACTGGATTTTGAACAAAAAATAATCGTCAAAAAAAATGCACCGCAATTACTGCGTAAATTTCTGATGCACCCAAATTGGGATGCCACACCTATCATGCTAAGCGGCAATACCCATTGCTACCAGCCAGCAGAACAAAAGTATAGATTAACAAGAGGCTTACTGGAAGTGTGCAACGAATTCAATCAACCTGTAGGCATCCTTACCAAAAACTCCTGGATATTAAAAGACAAAGACGTATTGCAGGAAATGGCAAAAAAAGGCATCGTATCCGCCATGGTAAGCATCACATCTTTCAATGAAGATTTAAGGCGCATCATGGAACCAAGAACCACCACTGCCAAACAAAAATTAAAAGTAATCAATGAACTCAGCAGTGCCGGTGTACGCATGGGTGTAATGATGGGCCCGATGATACCGGGATTAAACGAACACGAAATGCAGCGAATTATGAAAGCAGCAGCAGACAATGGTGCAACATTTACTGCTTATACATTTATCCGGCTCAATGGAGCAATCAAATTTTTATTCCACGACTGGTTGTATAAAAACTTTCCCAACCATGCCAACAAAGTGTGGCATTTAATTGAGCAAAGCCACGATGGAAAAGTAAACGATACCCGCTGGGGCGTGCGCATGCGGGGTGAAGGCCATATTGCTGAAATGGTAGCGCAGCAATATAAAAAATACGGTAAGCTCTACAACATGAATGCAGAAGAGTGGAGCCTTAACTCCAGTATTTTTAAACGTCCCGGTCAACAGGGAATTCTTTTTTAATTTTAAAATTAGCTAACTCATGACATCTATTACCGTAGAATACTTGGTTGATATTATTGTACGACAGGTTGGTAAAACCATTACGCTGCGCAGAAACAATCCCGCCGAAAAATTAATGCCGGAATATTGCGAAGCTACTGATGAAGAGATTGTAGATTTCATTTTTTCAATCCCTTATTTCGATATCAAGCTAAAAGACTTTCTGCTGGGCAATGTCGATTTACACAATATCATTATCAGCCAAACCTGGGAAAATGAGTTTATAAAAAAGTGCAGCCACTGGGCAGAAGATATGCACTGGCTGGATGCTGGGAAGGAGTATTTTGAAAGTCCGCTGAAGATTGCGAACGGGGATTTTTCGTTGCCATACTGATTTGAATTATCGAAGACAAAGAACTGTAAGTAATTTTCAGACGTTTTTATGCTTACAAATCAAAATAGAAGTGCTGTATTTTTTTGCATAAAATGTTAAACGGAAAAAGCCAAATATACTTGTAGGGAGTATGAAATTTAGCTGATTTGATATTTTCTGAGTTCATTTTATTTATTAGATTTTATTTCGTCAAACTTAACTAAGCGCTTTTTTTAAAATACTTTATCTGAACGCTTCAGCTTGATACAGGGTTCACCTTACAATAGGTAGAAAAGCCAATCAATTTCTTGATTGGCTTTCCCGTTATTGAGCTGTAAAAATTAGTCTAATCCCGCTTAAAAATATTTTGTAACACCCGGAATTGCAATAGGATAATGTCCGTCTGCATCTGGTACCAACGGTGGTAATGCATTCCAGTCGTATACTTTTGGATGCAAGTCCAGTCCGCAATTGATGGCTTTATCCCATTCAATCATTTGCCCTGTGTAGGTGGCCATACGACCTAAAATAGAGGTCATGGTGCTGAAGGCGCCTCTTTCTGCATCCGCGAATTTATAATCTCCTTTGGCGATGGCCGCAAACAATTCATCATGCTCTGTCTGGTAAGCATTGTTTTCTGTTTTCTTATCAAACTG
>NZ_JACMOO010000185.1 GCF_014377975.1 Ferruginibacter sp. | reverse complement strand
GGGCTGGATTATTTTAAAAATGATGAAAGAGACCTTATAAAACCTGCGTACCAGTTTACCATCGATAACCCCAAAGCATTTGCACCGGCAGCGGAGTTTGCTGCAACTTCTTTTACAACTAAAGATACTGCTGCTTTACATTTTAAAGCTATTGAATTGTTACAGAAAATTATCCGGTTTCATTTAAAAGATAAAAGTCCGGATGCTTTACTGGATGCGGATTTGATACGACTTAATTTTGTACAACAATATGCAGTAAACGAAGACAAAAGCAGTTTGTATGAGGCCGCTTTGAAAAATATTGAAACTAAATATGCAGTGAATGAAACTGCTGCACAGGCGATGTATTTAAGGGCTCAAATTTATTTTGAAAAAGGACAACTATATGATCCGCTTGCTGCAACTACAAACCAATATGAAATAAAAAGAGCAAAGGAATTATGCGAAATCGCTGTTAAAAATTTCCCCAAAAGTGAAGGAGGAATTCATGCGCAAAATTTACTGAAAGAAATTGTACAACCAGCATTAACGCTTGAAACTGAAAAAGTAAATATTCCCGATGCTGCATTCAGAACTTTGGTAACCTATAAAAATGCAGCTACTATTTATTTTCGGGTACTAAAAACAAACAGTGAAGCAATAAAAAAAATGAATTACCGCAACGATGATAAATTATGGAAAGATGTGGTAGCACTGAAACCCATCAAAACATGGAGCGTAACATTGCCCGACCTGCAGGACTATCAAAGCCATGCAGCCGAAGTTAAAATAGATGCATTGACCAATGGAACTTACTTTATTATCGCAAGCCTGGATAAGGATTTTTCTCTGCAAAAAAATATCATAGCTAAGCAACTTACCTATGTAAGTAATATTAGTTATGTTAACAATAATAAGCAGGAATATTATGTACTTAACCGTGACAATGGACAGCCCTACAACAATGCATCCGTGCAGCTTTGGGAAACAAAGTACAATTATACCAGCAGCCAGAATGAAGACAGCAGGGCAGAGAGCTATACAACGGATAAAAATGGCTTTTTCAACATAAAAGAATCGAAGGAGTACAGGAATATAACGCTGCAGATTAAAACAGGTACTGATGAACTTTTTTTGCAAGACGGAGTGTTTAACACCTATTATAACAGTTACAAACAAACGTCGCTGCCGGTAAAACCCATTACCTTTTTATTCACTGACCGTTCCATTTACCGCCCGGGACAAACAGTGTATTTTAAAGGCATCGTTTTGCAAAAAGGAAATAAGGCAACTGAAACAACCCTCCTTCCCTCCTTCAATACCAGCCTGCAATTGAGAGATGCCAATAATCAAAAAGTAGCAGATGTACCACTTGTAACGAATGAGTTTGGTTCCTATCATGGATCATTTAAATTACCCGATGGCACATTAAACGGTCAGTTTAATTTAATGGATACCGGTACCAATTCCCAACAATATTTTAGTATAGAAGAATATAAACGCCCAAAGTTTTTTACCGAAGTACAAAAACCAAAAGGTACTTACCGTTTAAAAGACAGCATTACAATTACCGGAACTGCCAAGGCTTATGCAGGCAATAATATTGATGGCGCAAAAGTAAAATACCGCGTAGTGCGTAAAGTGCGTTATCCAATTTGGTGGGGCTGGAGTAGCTATACCCGCAAAGGCAGGCCTGGCATACCGCAAGGTAACAGCAATGAAGTGGAAATAAGCAATGGCGAAACCATTACGGATGCCAACGGAACTTTTAATATTGTATTTAAAGCATTGCCTGATGAAAGCGTTGACAAGAAAACACAACCCGTTTTTTATTATGAAGTCAATGCAGATGTTACTGACCTCAATGGCGAAACAAGAAGCGGTAATACCACAGTGGCAGTGGCCTACCAGATGTTACAATTAGAAATTAAAGTGCCGGATAAACTATCCGTTGATAGTCTTAAAAGCATCCTTGTAAAAAGTACAAACCTCAATGATATTGAAGAAACTACCGCTGCTACAGTTACCATTCTGCAGTTAAAAACACCTGCAAAAATTTTAAGGGAAAGATATTGGAATCAGCCCGACCAGTTTGTGATGAGTAAAGATCAATACTATGGTTACTTTCCGTATGATGTTTATAAAAATGAAAATGAAGTAAAAAACTATGAGGCAGGTGATAAAATTTTTGATAAAACAGGTAGTACAAATAGCGAATGGTTAATGGTTAATGGTGAATGGAAAGCAGGATGGTACAGAATTACAGCAACTGCCAGCGATAAATACGGGGAAGAAGTAAAAACGGAAAAGTACATACAGTTATACAGTTCTATAAAAAAAGGTGCTTCTACAATTGCGGTTGAAACAAGGGTAGAAAACCATGCGGCAGAGCCTGGACAAAAAATACAATACAATATTACTACCGGCTTCCCCAATATCTGGCTCATTCATATCCTGAGCAAAATGGGGGAAAATAATAAAACTTCTTATCAAACAATAACTGCAAACCAGCCTTATCAAAATGAAATTCTGGTAGCAGAAAAAGATCGTGGTGGCATGGCCATGAGTTATGCTTTTGTACAACACAACCGCGTATACAAAGGCAATGAAAGTTTTGATATTCCCTGGAGCAATAAAGAACTTACCATTGATTACGCTACGTTCCGGGATAAGCTATTACCCGGCAGCGAAGAAAAATGGACCGTAAAAATAAGCGGTAATAAAGGTGAGAAGGTTGCTGCCGAAATGCTGGCAGCAATGTATGATGCAAGCCTGGATCAGTTTAAACCACACAACTGGAATGCATTTAATTTTTGGCCCAAATTGTACAGTTCTGTTAACTGGACAACCAATGGATTTGAGGGAATTAATTCGGAAGAATATAACAGAAGTGAAAATGATATTGTTATTAATAAACCGAAGTCTTATGATCAATTATTGGATTACAATCTGAATGATGATTTAGGGGTGGCATATGGAGTCACAAAAAGGAGAGCTTTAACCGGTAGTGTTTCAGCAATGTTACAGGGAAGAATTGCCGGTGTTTCAGTAGCCAATGCAGCACCTGAAATGTCACAAATGAAATTGGCGCTACCAAAAATTGCCGAAGATGCAGCAATCGAATCAGACTCTGTTACGGTAAGCAAAAACAATCAACCAAACCCGGAAAATCAATTAACACAAATTCGTAAAAACTTCAACGAAACCGCTTTCTTTTTTCCTGATTTAAAAACGGATGAAAATGGAAATGTGTCTTTTAGTTTTACCATTCCAGAAGCATTGACCAAATGGAAACTAATGACTTTTGCCCATACTAAAAACCTCGCAAGCGGTTATGTTGAAAAAACAACCGTAACACAAAAACCATTGATGATTCAACCCAATGCACCAAGATTTTTACGGGAAGGCGATGGCATAGAGTTTAGTGCAAAAGTGGTAAACCTTACCGATAAAGAAATTACCGGAACCACGCAACTGGAATTGCTGGATGCTGTTACCAATAAACCAGTAGATGGATGGTTTAAAAATATTTTTCCTACGCAATATTTTACAGTACCAGCGGGACAAAGTGCAGCAGTAAAATTTCCCATAGAAGTACCGTTTAACTTTAATTCAGCAATGACGTACCGGATTGTTGCGAAATCATCCAGCAACGCAGCTGACGGGAATTTTTCTGATGGAGAAGAAATGTCATTGCCTGTTTTAACCAACCGGATGCTGGTTACAGAATCAATGCCCATCAACCTTCGCAACGAAACCACCAGGCATTTTACGTTTGAAAAATTGCTGAACAGCGGCAGTAGTGAAACCCTTACCAACCATGCCTTAACGGTTGAATATACCTCCAACCCTGTTTGGTACGCAGTGCAGGCATTACCCTATTTAATGGAGTACCCTTACGACTGCGCAGAACAAACTTTTAACCGGTATTATGCAAATATTCTGGCCACATATGTAAGTAACAGTATGCCAAAAATTAAAGCTGTTTTTGAAAAATGGAAAACGGCTGACACCTCCGCATTACGTAGCAATCTTCAAAAAAATGAAGAACTAAAATCAGCACTATTACAGGAAACACCCTGGGTATTGGCTGCCCAAAGCGAAAGCCAGCAAAAGAAGAATATTGCCTTATTATTCGACCTGGTAAAAATGAGCAACGAAACAAGCAAAGCCATTACCCGGTTGACCGACATGCAAAGCAGCAATGGGGGTTTTGTATGGTTTAAAGGTGGCCCGGATGACAGGTACATCACGCAATATATCCTTACCGGAATAGGTCATTTAAAAAAACTAAATGCCATATCTGGCAACAATGCCCGCCAGTTAAAAGACATCATGGCCATTGTAAATAAAGCACTTCCTTATTTGGATGAAAAAATAAAAGCAGACTATGATGAATTGGTAAAATCTAAAGTAAAGCCAGGCAATAATAACCTTAGCAATACCGCTATTCAATACCTGTACATGAGAAGTTTTTTTACAGAAAACCCTGTTGCGCCTGCAGCTAAAACAGCCTATAATTATTACCGTTTGCAGGCGCAAAAATATTGGTTAAACAACAGCAAATACATGCAGGCAATGATTGCCTTGGCCTTGCATCGCACAAAAGATGAAGTAACGCCAAAAGCCATCATCCAATCACTAAAAGAAAATGCCATCAATAAAGAAGAACTGGGCATGTACTGGAAAGAATGGTCAGCGGGAGGCGGATACTACTGGTACCAGGCGCCGATAGAAAGCCAGGCATTGATGATAGAAGCATTTACAGATATTGATAAAAAGACGGCAACAATTGATGATCTTAAAACCTGGTTGCTAAAACAAAAACAAACCCAAAACTGGAAAACAACCAAAGCTACCGCAGAGGCATGCTACGCTTTACTACTTAGCCCCGCCACTGACCGAAGGGGAAATTTACAGGTTGCAGATCTAAACGCTGAACAAAACTTGACCATACTATTGGGTGGCCAAAATCTGCATGATGTCGCATTTTCAGGATCGTTAAAAAATTCTGTTTTGGGGGATGGAGAAGCTGAGGCTGGCACCGGCTACATCAAAAAAACAATCGAAGCAAAAGATGTAAAATCAACAATGGGAAATATTAGTGTAACGATGAGCTCTTCGCAAAATCCACCCTTGCGTGGTGGGCGGTCCTGGGGATCCATCTACTGGCAGTATTTTGAGGACCTGGATAAAATAACCTCCGCCTCAACACCACTGCAATTGAACAAAAAATTATTTGTTGAAAAAAATACTGACAACGGCCCTGTGTTAAAAGCCATTGCAGATGGCACTGAATTAAAAGTTGGTGACAAGGTAAAAGTACGGATTGAATTAAAAGTGGACAGGGATATGGAGTATGTGCACATGAAAGACATGCGTGCAGCCTGTATGGAGCCAGTTAACGTTATCAGCCAATACAAATGGCAGGACGGTTTAGGCTATTACGAAAGTACCAAAGACGCCAGTACCAATTTCTTTTTTGGCTGGTTGCCCAGGGGCAGTTATGTTTTTGAATACCCGCTGTTTGTCACCCATGCTGGTAATTTCAGCAATGGTATTACGACTATTCAGTGTATGTATGCGCCGGAATTTACGAGTCATAGCGAAGGGATCAGAGTAGAAGTTGCCCCGTAAATTCCCCAAAAGGAGACTTTTTTAAATTTCACAAATTCGTTTTTTTTTATACTACCCAAGAACTGCTAGCCGTAGCATAAAAGTCTTCTTCTTTTGGTTTGGTAATAACAATGAATGAAAACATCTTCTATTATCCAATAAAAGAGTCCCCACTTCTTTTCACTTTGATAAGGATAGGTAATACTTTTATTTTTTCATTCATAAATTATCCATTAAACCCTTACCTTTGCAGCCCCGTAGACAATTGTGTACGGAATTAACCAATTTTTTAAACTATAAATCAGGGAAAATGAACAACTACGAATTGATGGTGATTTTTACCCCGGTGCTGTCTGAAGAGGAATATAAAGCCGCTCAGAAAAAATTTGCAGCAATTGTTACAGACAATGGCGGCGAAGTTTTGCACACCAATCCCTGGGGATTAAAATCACTGGCCTATCCCATCGCCAAAAAGACTACTGGTCTCTACTGGGTAATGGAGTATAAAGCGCCAACCATCTTCAATGAAAAGTTGAAAACTCAACTTTTACGTGACGAATCAGTGATGCGTCACATGTATACTGTACTCGATAAATACGCCG
>NZ_JACMOO010000184.1 GCF_014377975.1 Ferruginibacter sp. | reverse complement strand
TTCAGGAGCCTTAAAAGAAACTGTCAGCTGCTGCGTAATTTCAGTTGTTTGACCACTTACATTGTAGCCAATTATTTTTACCGGATATAAGCCTTCTGCATAGATATGCTTCGTACTTTTTCCGGCATCCAATTTAATTGGTGTGGTTGTAGCATCACCGTAATAAACATCATAAGCTACTGCACCTTCTCCGTTTGGGGTGATGGTTACCGTGCCTGTATTGTCTTGAGTGATATCAAAGAGTACCGTTAATTTTGCTGCTTTTGCTGCAGATTTCGCGAAAGATATGTCTCCAAAAAAATCTTTTTTACAACCAGTAATAAGTAGCAGGAGCAATGATATCTTAAATATATATTTTAATGTATTCATCATATTTTATTTAAAAATTAATATTAGTAACCGGTATTTTGTGTAAGTCCGGATATATCGATCTCAGATTGTGGAATGGGAAACAATTCGTGTTTTCCTGCTTTAAAGGATGCCCCTAAAGCGGCGGCTGCTTTTCCTGTTCTTACCAGGTCAAAAAAGCGATCACCTTCCATGGCCAGTTCCAGTCTTCTTTCATCAATGATTGCATCAAACAATGCACTGCCTGTTGCGGTATTATTATGTGCATTATCTCCAAAGGCCCTGCTGCGTACAGCATTTAAGTAGCCCTGTGCTTTTGTATTGTCTGCACTCGTACTTTTAGCATAGGCTTCTGCCGCCATTAATAAAACATCGGCATACCTTATAATTCTTTGGTTGTTATCATAGTTCAACTCAACCTGTCCGGATGTTTCTCCCTTTTTAGGTAAATATTTCTGGTTGTACAAACCGGTATTTTTATAAGGCGCATCCTGATAGGTAATATTAAATGCAGGGTTATTGGCTTTGTAAGCAGCAATATCCAATACAGTTACATCTTTCCTGGTATCTCCGGGTTGGTAGGCTGCTGCCAAATTTTTAGAAGGCAAATTGGTACTCCAACCTGCTGCATATGGCATACTTCCCGAACCATTTAAACCCCTTACGCCACATTGTTGTACGGCATAGTTTCCCTGCCCCCTTGTTGCGCCACCCCAATTATAATAAGGCGATGTGTTGGAATATTGAATTTCAAATACGGATTCGTTGCCATTTTCTCCGCTAAATAAAAACATAGAACCAAAATTTGGCACTAAACTATATAGATTGGAATTGATGATATCCTGCAAAACCGGTGCTGCTGCATCATATTTATTCTGGTATAAAAATACTTTTCCTAAAAGTGCTTTTGCTGCAAATTTTGTTATTCTGCCCTTTTGTTGTTGCATAATCGGCAGTGCAGCGATGGCATTGGTTAAGTCTAATTCTATCTGTTTGTAAACGGTTGCTTTTGCTGTTCTTTTTAAAGATCTTGAATCGGTTAAACTCAATCTTTTATCTGCAAAAAACGGAACATCGCCAAACATTTTAACCAACGTAAAATAATAGTATGCTCTTAAAAAATATACTTCACCATACATGGCATCTTTACCTGCGAAATCAACTTTTGTACCTGTAAGATTAGCATCCTTGTACTGAGTCATATAGTTGGCCCTGTTAATACCTTCGTAGGCAGATTGCCAGATATCAGATAAGGTACTGTTTACAGGTGTTAGTGTAAAATCATCTATTTGTTGAAGCGATAAAACATCTGAAGCGCTTTCTCCGCCCGATACGGCATTATCCGAGGCTATATCCCCGATGGGTACCACCTGGTTCAGCCATTGCAACGGCGTATAAACGCTAATTTCCATTGTGCGGTAGTCACTTTCTGATTTCAAATAATCCTGTGCGGTAACTACAAAATCCTGATGCGGATTATAATCCACCCATTTTTTACAGGAGCTAAGTGCAAAAACAAAACTTAACCCACCTGCTATTATTAAATATTTTTTCATATAATTTTTACTTTAAAGAATC
>NZ_JACMOO010000183.1 GCF_014377975.1 Ferruginibacter sp. | reverse complement strand
CGTTGTATTTTCCGTTGCAGTATCATAAGCCCATTTAACCAAAGTTGCTCCCCAGGTAAATCCGCCACCAAAAGCGGCCAGCACAATCTTATCACCTTTATGCAATTTGTTTTCCCACTCCCATAAACACAATGGAATGGTACCGGCAGTAGTATTGCCATAGCGTTGAATATTAATCATTACTTTTTCGTTGGGAATGCCCATGCGGCTAGAAGTAGCATCAATAATTCTTTTATTGGCCTGGTGGGGTACCAGCCAGGCTATATCATCCCCCGTTAAATTATTTCTTTGTAACAGGTCATAGGCAGCATCAGCCATATTTTTTACAGCCGCTTTAAAAACAGGCTGGCCTTCCTGATAAATATAATGTTGTTTTGCCTGTATTGTTTCTATAGAAGCTGGCTTTAAAGAGCCCCCGGCTTTCATGTGGAGATAGTTTTTTCCAGCACCATCGCTTTTTAATAAGCTATCCATAACACCAACATCTTCAGTAGATGGTTCCAATAAAACTGCCCCGGCACCATCACCAAAAATGATACAAGTAGTACGGTCGGTATAGTCAACAATGGCACTCATTTTATCTGCACCAATTATTATTATTTTTTTATAGCGGCCGCTTTCAATTAAAGCAGCTCCCGTAGTTAGTCCATACAAAAAACCCGAGCAGGCAGCGCTTAAATCAAATCCCCAGGCATTTATGGCACCTATCTTATCACAAATAATATTAGCAGTCGCCGGAAAAACCATATCTGGTGTTACGGTTGCACAAATCATACAATCTATTTCTGATGGATCAATTCCTCTTTTTTTGCAAATTTCCAGCACAGCAGGTACCGCCATATCAGATGTGGCCAAGCCTTCACCCTTTAAAATCCTTCTTTCTTCCACACCAGTTCTGGACTTAATCCACTCATCGTTGGTATCTATCATAGTTTCCAGTATAGCATTGGTTAATCTATACTCAGGTACATATCCGCCAACGGAAGTAATTGCTGCTGTAATTTTTTGCATATTTAATAAAAGGTTTATGTATTTGGAAATAATTTCATACTTTCCTTTAAAGTGGGCAAAAATACATTAAAAATTGTTACATCAAATTTCACTAAAGACGCTCTTTTTTTCAAAAATTAGTCGATATAAAGAGCTGGTTAAGATAATTTAATAGACCGAGCCTTCATCCCTCACGAATAATATGTATTTTCGTGGCACACTCAAGGAACATTATGTACGCCTATTTGGAAGGAAAATTTTCAATGAAGAATCCAGCACAAGTTTATGTAGATATAAACGGGGTAGGGTACGAGTTGAATATCAGCCTAAACACCTATACACATATTCAAAATTTAGAAAAAGGGAAATTATACACTTACCTGCAAATAAAAGAAGACGGCCACACTTTATATGGTTTTTTTGATAAGGGAGAAAAGGAAATCTTTATTCAGCTCATCAGCGTATCTGGAGTGGGTGCAGCTACTGCGAGGATGATGCTGTCTCATTTAAAACCTGATGAAGTAAGTAAAGCCATTGTTCAAAATAATGTAAAGTTGTTGGAGAGCGTAAAAGGAATTGGTAAAAAAACTGCGGAGAGACTGGTGCTGGAATTAAGAGATAAAGTAAATAAAGCTGCAACTGACCTTGCCATACCTGTAACAGCAGGCAATAGATTACAGCAGGATGCGTTAAATGCTTTAGTTTCATTAGGCATATCCCGTCCACAGGCGGAAACGGCTATTCAAAAAATTAACCACATTGATCCTAACATAAACAATTTAGAAGAATTAATAAAAAAAGCGCTAAAAGCCATTTGATAGAATTTTACTTTAATTGATTTACCGGATGTTTTTCAAAAGAAAATTATTACCAAATAAAATTGGCTTTGGATTGGGATATGTAGTGTGGTTACTATCTATTTCACTGGCTGTTTCTGCTCAAAATAATAATACCCCCAAGCGTTCTGCTGCAGGCGATACAACTTTGCCTATCGGGCTTCCTTATCCCATCCACGATACCAGGGGCGACTTTATGAGCAGTGGTGTTAAAAGCACCTACGATTTTAAACAGCCATCCAACATTAAAGACTCTGTGGTTTACGACCCCAGCACCCATTTGTACACCTTGTATGAAAAAATTGGCAATAAATATTACCGTACCCCAACTACCTACACATTTGATGAATATTGGCAAATGCGGGGCAGGCAATCAGAAATAGACTATTTTAAAAAGCGGGCAAATACTATGAGTTTGCTTAACCGTAAATTGACCAAGCCAAAATTATCCTTGTACGATAATTTGTTTAACCGCTTATTTGGTAATGGAAAAATTGAGATTGCCCCGCAGGGAAATGTTGGTATAACTGCAGGCTACCAGGGGCAAAATATAAAAAACCCCACCTTGCCGGAAAGGGCAAGAAAAAATGGCGGATTTGATTTTGATTACGATGCCCAGGTAAATGTAAATGCCAATATCGGCGACAAATTAAAATTTCCCATTAATTACAATACGCTGGCCAATTTTGGACAAGACAATCAGTTGAAACTGGATTACACTGGTGTGGATGATGAAATTATTAAACGTATAGAAGCTGGTTCAGTTCAATTTGCATCCCGAAGTAGTTTTATTCCGGGGGCACAGCAATTGTTTGGTTTAAAAACTCAATTGCAATTTGGCAAGTTAAATGTTACTTCTGTGCTAGCCATTCAAAAGTCTGCAAGGCAAACGGCTAATTTGCAGGGTGGGGCAGCCTCCCAGGTAATTGATATTAAGGCAGACGAATACGAAGAGAACCGCCACTTTTTATTGGGACAATATTTTAAAGACAATTACAATACCGTAATGGCCAAATTACCGGCTGTTACCTCACCAGTACATATACTTCGTTTAGAGGTTTGGGTGACCAATAAAAATGGCAGCACTACCAATACAAGAGATGTTGTAGGCTTAATGGATTTGGGAGAAAAAAATCCATTTCGTGGCCCGCCAATAATTAATGTAACCAGCAACTTTGCACCTCCGGCCAATGGAACAAATGATTTGTATAGCAAAATAATTGCTGATCCGGGTAACAGAAACTCCGCTTTGGTAGTTAGTAATTTACAGGCACTTGGCCTGGCACCAGTGCAGGATTTTGAGAAAATATTTGCCCGAAAATTAGATTCAAGCCAGTATATATTTAACCGGCAGGTAGGTTATATTTCTTTAGGGCAGCCACTACAGCCAGATGAAGTATTGGCCGTGGCTTATCAATATTCTTATAACGGAAGAATATTTCAGGTAGGTGAATTTTCGCAGGATCTTCCGCCAGACAGTACTGTTGCAACACAACGGGTATTGTTTCTTAAATTATTAAAAGCAACTTCTCAGCGTACCAAGTTACCTATCTGGCAACTGATGATGAAGAATGTATACTCTGTTGGCTACGGAACATTAACACCAGCAGACTTTAAACTGAATTTGTTGTACCAGGAGCCCAGCCTTGGCTGGAAAAGATATGTACCATTTGGGGATAAAAACCAGGGAACACCTATTTTAACGCTGGTAAATTTAGACAGGCTCAATAACAATATGGATCCGCAGCCGGATGGTGTATTTGATTATGTGGAAGGCTTTACTGTACTATCCCCTTACAGCCGGATAGTGTTTCCGGTGCTACAGCCTTTTGGCCGTGACCTTGCAACACAGATTTATAACGTAGTGCCTGCAACAGCCAAAGATACTTTGTATTATGCCTTGTATGATTCTATCAAAGCAGTGGCGCAGCAGTTCCCCAATCTTAACCGCTTTGTAATGAAAGGTACTGCACGTACTTCCGGCTCATCAGACATCAGTATTGGTTATAATATCCCCAAAGGAAGCGTGAAGGTAACTGCAGGCGGACGAACATTAATTGAGGGAGCAGACTATGATATCAATTACGATTTGGGTACCATTAAAGTAACCAACCAGGCAATATTAAATGCAGGTTTACCGGTACAGGTAAACTTTGAAAACAACGCCGGTTTTGGCATGCAGCAAAAAAGCTTTATGGGCCTTCGCCTTGATTACCTGGCTAAAAATACATTGAAAGAACAATTGGCTATTGGTGGAACCATTGTGCGTTTAGGAGAACGGCCGTTCTTTACAAAAAATAATATTGGAGAAGACCCTATAAAAAATACCATGTATGGCCTGGATGTTAATTACCGCAAAGAAGTACCCCGGCTTACTAAGTTATTAGACAAGCTGCCATTCTATTCCACCACCGCACCTTCCACCATTA
This sequence comes from Ferruginibacter sp., assembly GCF_014377975.1. Taxonomy (GTDB): domain Bacteria; phylum Bacteroidota; class Bacteroidia; order Chitinophagales; family Chitinophagaceae; genus Ferruginibacter. Next base: position 9,665 of record NZ_JACMOO010000183.1, on the reverse strand, counting down.
ATTTTTATGCAGAAGGAGCTTATTTACAACCCGGCCATGCATCACAAATCGGCAAGGGTACTGCGGGCACTGTTTATATAGATGATTTTGAAGGAAGCAAATCGGGGATTGACCTTCGCTTTCCTGCTATTAGCTGGGCGCTGGCATCTACGCCTCAGGGAGCTACAGATGAAAATGGTGCAGCTATCTTAACAGAAGGATCATTGAATAACAATCTTGATTATGGAAAGAACAGGGCAAAGTTAGCTTGGTACCAGATTGAGCCTGCATTGCAGTTATACAAAGGCGCTAATAATCCTTTAGGCAATAATCGGGACGAACTGAGTGACCCTCAAGTTCGTCTTATTAGCCAAAGCGAAATATTTCCACAAAGAACTACCGATTATGGGCAGAACCAGTTAACTACTTTTGATCTGGCTTATTATCCAACCCAAAAAGGACCTTATAATTTTGATGCTTCTCCTGCCAGTATTGATGCCAACGACCGGTTAAAAAACCCGGCAAAAAGATGGGGTGGCCTAATGCGTAATATCGACCAAACTGATTTTGAAACAGCCAATGTAGAGTTTATAGAATTTTGGGTACAAGATCCGTTTATAAAAACACCGGTATCTCCAACAGCTGGTGGTAAATTATATTTTAACCTGGGGAATATTTCGGAAGATATTTTAAAAGATGGCAGAAGATTTTACGAAAATGGATTACCTACGCCCAATGCACCGGCACCGGTAGATAACACCACTGTTTGGGGTGTAGCTCCTTTAAATCCGATACAGGTAACTAATGCATTCAGTAACGATGCAACCGAACGTAAATACCAGGATGTTGGTTTTGATGGGTTGGATGATGCCGCTGAAAAAATAAAGAGAGCCCCTTACCTGGCTGCATTAGCACCCATACTTAACAGTGCTGCTTTGCAACAAGTAACAGCAGATCCTTCACAAGATGACTATACCCATTACCGGGATGCAACTTTTAGCAATACGGATGGTATTTTAAAAAGGTATAAAAACTTTAATAATCCGCAAGGCAATTCAAAAGTAAATGATGGTTCTATATTCTCTTCTGCCGCAACTTTATACCCTGATGCAGAAGATTTGAATAAGGATAATACCATGAACGAATCAGAAGAATATTTTCAATATATAGTTGATATAAAACCCCAAACTGATCCGTCAATGCAAATTGGTATCAACTATATTGTTGAGAAAAAAGTGGTACCGGTAAAGCTGGTAAATGGTAACACCCGTAACGAAACATGGTACCAGTTTAGAATACCAATTGGAAACTATAATAAAAAAATTGGAAATATTCCAGACTTTAAATCCATCCGTTTTATAAGAATGTTCCTGACTGATTTTTCAGATTCTGTAGTCATGCGTTTTGGTAAACTGGAACTTACCAGAAATATCTGGCGCAGGTTTCAAAATAAAATTGATTCATCCGGCATTTATTCTCCCATATCAACCAATGTGAGTTTCAATGTGGGGGCAGTAAATATTGAAGAGAACGATAAGCGCTCACCTTTGCCATACCGCACTCCTAAAGAAATTCAACGCCAGCAGGTGCAAAGTAACAATGGTGTAAACCTGTTGCAGAATGAACAAAGTATGACGCTGCAGTTTTGTGGGATGGGTAAAAATGATGCCAGGGGCGTATTTCAAACTTTTGCCAACAGGGACATCCGCCAGTATGGAAATTTATCTATGTTCATCCACGCAGAAAATAATATCAAATCACCCAGTAATATTAAAGACAGGGATTTGAATGCAGTGATAAGAATAGGAACTGATTTTGTAAGTAATTATTACGAGATTAAAATTCCATTGTATTTAACACCGCTTTCCGCAAACAGTTTAAACCCAAACAGTGATGCTTATAACGATACGTTGTGGCGGGCCATCAATAATTTAAGTATTGACCTTACACTGTTGCCTAAATTAAAGCAGCGGCGAAATATCCAGGGCGTACCTACGACTATTTTTAGGAGCAAGCAGAGTAACGGACAAACTTATTCAATACTCGGCGACCCCAACCTCGGCGAATTAAGAGGCGTATTGATCGGCGTTGAAAATGTAAACAATCCCAATGCCTGCGGCGAAATATGGGTGAACGAATTACGGCTTACTTCTATCAATGAAAAAGGAGGTTACGCTGCATTGGCAAGAATGGATATGAACCTTGCCGACCTTGGTACCTTTACAGGATCGATATCAACACATAGTGCAGGCTTTGGTACACTGGAGCAGAGAGTAGGCGAAAGGTATAGAGATAACCTAACACAATTTGATGTAGCTGCTAATCTTGAATTGGGTAAATTATTACCTAAAAAAGCCGCCATATCCATACCTGTTTTTGCAAGCTATTCGCAAACAGTAAGTAAGCCATTGTACGACCCTTATGATCTGGATATTAAATTAAGAGATAAACTTTCAGTATCTCCAGCTAATAAACGAGATTCTATCAACAATGCTGCGGTAGATTTTACCAGTACAAAAACGGTCAATTTTACCAACGTTCGTAAAAATAGAACAGGTACCAAAAAGCCAAAAATTTATGATATTGAAAATGTGGATGTCAGTTATTCTTATATCAATATTCAGGCGCATAATCCATTAATTGAAAATAATGAAATAACTAGGCATCGTGGGGGGCTGGGTTACAATTTTGTGCCACAACCAAAATACATAGAACCCTTTAAAAAGATGAAACTTTTTACCAAACGAAAAAAACATTGGTTCGATTTGGTGAAGGATTTAAACTTTAATCCGGTTCCGTCGCAATTAAGTTTAAGGGCCGATATACAAAGGCAGTTTGGCGCTATAAGGCCACGGAGCGTGGGTTCTGACAAATATAAAATTCCTGAAACTTACGATAAATATTTTACGTTTCAACGGGATTATATTTTGCGCTGGGCATTTACCCGTTCTATTAATTTTGATTTTAATGCTACCAATAATGCCCGTGTTGATGAACCATTTGGACGTATAGATACCAGAGAAAAGAAAGATACGGTATGGAGAAATTTAATAAAAGGCGGCAGAAATACTTTATACAATCAGACGGCTAATTTTTCTTACACATTACCTACCGCTAAATTTCCTTTGCTTGATTGGACAATAGTGAACGTAAAATACCAGGCCACTTATCGCTGGATAGGCGCCAGCCGGCTAGCTGTTGAGTTGGGCAATATTTTAGAAAACGGGCATTCAAAGGAAGCAACTGCCCAGTTTGACCTGACAAGATTATATAATAAATCTAAATTTTTCAAGGTTATTGATCAGCCTAAAGTAGAAGGTGCCACCAAAGCAGAAGTTAAAACCAGAACAGATACCATCTTCAGGTTTATAACAAAAAATGGCATAAAAGTAAAGGAGGTAAAACGCCTTAAAATAAAAAAATTAAAAGATCCCAATGCGATGCCTTTAGTGGGTAACATGGGCAGGATATTTGGTAAACTTGTAAGCAGTTTAAAACAGGTAAATGTATCTATTTCTGAAAATGCCAATACCCGTTTGCCAGGCTATATGGATAGCACACAATATGTGGGACGCAACTGGCGAAGTATGCAACCAGATCTTGCTTTTGTATTGGGCAGTCAGCCAGATACCAATTGGCTTAACAGGGCAGCTAGAAAAGGTATCATTACATCAGATAGTAATTTTAGTACCATCTTTCAACAAACTTTCGATCAGCGGTTAATATTAACTGCACAAATAGAACCAATAAGAGATTTAACCATTTCTCTGAACTTGAATAAAACCTTCAGCAAAAATTATTCTGAATTATTTAAAGACACTACCGGCAGCGGAAATCATTTTGGTCATTTAAGCCCGTATTCAACCGGAAGTTTTGATATAAGTTATATCTCTTACAAAACATTATTTGGCAAATTTGATCCCAATAAAATTTCTGCTACATTCCAGCAATTTCAGGGTTACCGGCAAATTATTTCGCAACGTTTGGGCACGGCAAATAAATACAATGCAGGCGTACCTTCAGATGCAGATGGCTATGCACATGGTTACAACCGATATGCCACCGATGTATTGATACCGGCATTTATTGCAGCGTACTCCGGCAAAGATCCAAAGTCTATTTCGCTGATCAACCAAAGTAATCCCAATATTAAATCCAATCCCTACAAAGGCTTTTTTCCAAAGCCCAACTGGAAACTGGATTATACAGGGCTTAGCCGTGTTAAAGGGTTAGAAAAAATATTTTCCAACATCACCATATCACACGGATACAACGGAAGCTTAAGCATGAATGGTTTTACCTCCGCCCTCTTTTATGCCGACAGATTTGGTTATGGCTATCCATCTTTTTATGACCCTATTGCTAAAAATTATGTCCCTTATTTTTTAGTGCCCAATATTACTATTACAGAACAATTTGCGCCCTTGGTAGGAGTAGATGTAATGTTTACCAACCAGTTGCAGTTTAAAATAGATTATACCAAACAACGCACATTAAGTTTAAGCCTGATAGATTTTCAGTTAAGCGAAACCCGTTCTACAGAATTTGCTATTGGCGGAGGTTTTCGTAAACGTGGTTTAAAACTATTTGGCGGTTTAAAGCTACCTAAATTTTTAAGCAAAGGCGGCTCCGGTAAATTGGATAATGAGATCAACTTCCGTTTCGATATGAAAATAAGGGACAATGTTACCGTAAATAACCGACTGGATCAGGAAGCTACTTTGCCTACCGGTGGCAGCAAAGAAATTACATTAACACCTACCATTGATTATTATCTCAACAGCAGGGTAAATCTGAAATTGTATTTCGATCAGCGCAGGGTGATACCATATATTTCTTCCAGTGCGCCCATTACCAACACAAGGGCAGGCGTACAAATAAGGATATCGCTGGCGCAATAAGTTTTAAAAAAAGTATAAAAAAATCCTCACTGTTTGGTGAGGATTTTTTCGTTTCACAATTAACTGTGTTACCTAATTATAATTATTTTTTGTCCGGGCTAAAGGTACTGAGCGTAGTCGAAGTATGTGGTTCATTCTTGCGTCGCCCTCTTGTACTTTTTTAGCTTTGGGTATCGCCCCCCTCAATTTGACTACTGTAATATTTTAAAATGTCGGCTTCTTGTAATTATTATCAGTGTTCAATTTTTGTAGTTGTCCTATTTTTTGCCAGTTAGCATCAGGCCGCAAAACCACCGTTAAATAAATTTCATCTTTAGTAGGGTTAAATACTTTGTTAGTTGATTTTAATGTTGCAGAAACATCTTTAGGAGACAGGCTGAACATACTGCCAGTTGCCGCATCAACAGCAATTCCTATAATGCCGCCAATCATGATATTGCCAAAAATCCAGCCGTCCAGCTTACGCTTTAGTGTTATCTCGTAAGGAATATATCCATCCATTTCAATTTTTACCAGGTGTTTATTTTTTCTTGTTAGCCTGGCCAGGTAAGGTGTGTATCCCACATTTATTCCATCAATATCAACAGCTGCTTTTTTAGGGTCGCATACTATTACAACAGTCTGCCTGGAACCATGAATGATTGTTGCACAATGCGTAAAAAAACAAGTAGCCACAAACAGGGTAAAATAAACAGTTACTTTTTTTAGCATAATATTTTTAGATTAGGAGAATGATTTATCGGGTAATGTTCTTTGACAGTAAAGGGAAATAAAATAGAGACGAAAGTATTACATTTCCAATCAGTAAATAATATTTAATGCTCATCCCATTTTATCAGCTTCAAAAAAAACCTTTACTTTCTTCTTTCCTCTTTTGTAAAGCCGGTTAAAAATTTTCTGGTCAATAATTTATTGTGTGACGGGGCTTTTATAAAGGGCAAGTTTTTACGGAGTAAATTTTCTAAACGGTTGTAAAATGGGCATTATAAAATACTACCTGTATTTTATAATGCCTTATGTTGAAATTTTTTTTAATTTTTTGAATCGTTTCTTAACAGAATAAGCTGTAAGAATTATGAAATTAATTTTAATATTTCCAGTATGTTATTATCAACCCTGCCAAAAATTGAAACACCTGCCGCACCATTTTGCATGGCTAGTTCAATGCCATTTTTTATTTCTTCGTTGCTTTTAAAATCAGATAAATACAAGCCTGCATACAATGGAAATTTACCGCCAATTCCTTTCACGCCTTCGGCTACTGCATCACCTATCCAGCTTACATCTTCTTTATAAAATCCATGATAGATCATTGGGCAAACAGCATCCAGGTTCCAGTTGGTCCAGTCTTGCCGCACATTTCTTTTGGCTACTTCAGGTGTAGGAAAAACGGCAGCCGTAATAGGCTTTTTAAATTCGTGAGCTACCGCCGATAAGCGGTTTACGATCCTGGTAATATTGTTGTAGCGGAACCTGCGCCATGATAAATTCTGCTCCGGATAAATAACGGACAAAGGATCAGTTCCTTTTTGAAGGCGGAATTTCTCCCGGCAAACATCGCAGTAACAATAGTCGTATTCTGGTAATTCTTTTGTTTGCTCAATGCCATAATTATCCCACAAATTCAATGGCAATATAACATCGCAATAGCGCACATAATCCAGGTGAATGCCATCTACATATTCTTTACTGAGTATATTTTTTACCTGTGTTTCCAGGTACTCTGCCACTTCTTCCCTGGATGGACAAAGCCAGCGGTAATAATTAACGTAAGGAGGGTTTTCTGCACAGGAGTCACCCTTTCTGTTTACGGCATACCATTCAGGATGTGCTGCCAGTAATTCTTTTTCACCACGGTTCATGGTCCACATCCAGCGGTGGGCTGCTATTTTATTTTTCTTTGCCAGCACAAAATGTTTTTCGCTATCAGCCTCAAAAAAAATACCCCTGATACCAGCCTCATGATAAGATGCATACAACAGGTTCAGTTCCGCTTCCGTATCGTTTGGATTGGGATTGATCCACACCCAGTGCTTCCATTTCTTTTTATTCTTTTTTAAATAGCCTCCATCACTGGCGGACGCATCAAAGTGTAACTGGGTGCTTGCCAAACCTGCCACCATTACTGATTTTAAAAATTGTCTTTTGCTGATCATCTGTTTACTGATTTATTGATTTTACCTTCCTGGTCAATCTGCCATTTCTCATTGCCAGGTATTGGTTGTATGATTGCGGTGTATTGCAAGCCGGTTGCTTCCAAAACGATATGGCAATTTAAGCCAGTAACCTCAATTTCTGAAGGAAAGGTTAATTGCGAAAGTTCGGTGGCATATTGCTGGTGCTGAAACCGGTATTGCTGTTGTTTATAAAACAATAACCACAAATATTTTTTATATGCTTCTGCCGCTGGCAGCGGTAAATTTATTTTAGGTGAGCCTGTTTTTTGTGTGCTGAAAAGCAGGTATCCCCAGCGTTCGGGCATGTGCATGTTTACTACACCCTGCGGCGACCATACCCAATTGTGTGCAGGCAGTTTACGGTTTGTGATGGTATCTGTTTTCTTAACGTAAGCGCCATCAATTATTTCAGTGTCATATTGAACCCTTGAAAAATTGATGCGCCAGGAAGTTCCATTTTTTGGTACCTGCACTTTTTCACCTATACTTATTGAATGCAATGGAATGGCCATTTCAACAAGCCATTTTTTATCTGTGTCTTTTACTTGGTTTATAGTACCCATTATAGAAACGGCTGATCTCAATTGCTGCACATCCCAGTTGACCAGAGGTATTCCGCCATTTCGGTAAGGCCTTGGTAAAAACAGGTCGAAGATGGTATTGAAAGCATTCACTTCTACCTCAAAATAATTATGGGTATCGCCATCGGGATCAATAAAAATTTCAAAATCGTTGTCATAAAAAATAATGTCATCATGTTTTTTAAGAGTTGCCCAAATAGCAGGTTCCTGCAACTCTGCTGCTATGTACACAAATTGAGAATCCCACAATAATTTAAAACGTGTTTGCAGGGGCGGTACTGGTTTTTTGCTGCCTTCTATATCAATAAAATAATCAGACCATTCGGCATCATCCCAGGAGGCTTCTTTTAATTTACCATCAATGCGTATTGGGCCGTTTGTTTGGTAAGTAGTGTATTGCAGCGGCTGTGTAAACAGATGCTCATAACCTGCAAACAAATCCTGCGCATAAACAGTGGGGATACAAAATAATGGGATGGAAACAAAAATGAAAAAGATAAAGCGATTCAATGGTTACCAGGTTTAAATATTGATGTGTTATAATGATACAACAATGGTAAGCAAAAATGGGTGTTGATGGTATCTTTACAGGCGATTGCTTTTTTGCCCAATTGAATGCCACTCGTGTTTTATCTGTGTCATCAAAAGCGCATTATCAAATATAACTGAACCTTTTGGAAAAATATTTTCATTTTCAAAAAAGCTTGATTCTACGGCTGTCACTTCCAAGGCTTCTACCTTCCAGTTATTGATGCTGAGTTGAAGCCCTTCAAATTTATCGCCATCCGGAGAGTAACCAACTGCACCACCTTCAAAAAATGCAGAGGCAGTAGCAAGGTTTTGAAAGATTGAATTTGGGTTAAAATGATCACTCTTCTTTGCATCAATTGAAATAGTTGTTCCATCCGAACTTTTAAATGCAATTTGATAATGTCCGTTTTCTTCTTTTACAGTAAAGGCTGCATGATAATGAAGGCCAGGAAAAATGCGGCCGCCTGCAAGACTGTTCAATAATGAAGAGGTATCACGCCGGGGTATATAAACACCAGTTTTTATTTCGTCATTTTCTGTCCACTCTACGGCAATGCGGTGTGCTCCATTTTCAGATGAAATACCAGCCCAGCCAGGAAACCCTTTTGGTCTTATTTTTTTAAGCCTTATCAAACAGATACCAACAATAGCCTTGTTGTTATAAACTTTTGGCCTGAATGGCGCAGGAATAATTTGCTTAATTATTTCCGGATCTGCCGTAAAGTTGATTAGGATACGCCTGTCTATAATTCCTTGTATGGTGGGGATTTTCATGAATGTTGATGGTTGTAGTTAAATTTTTTTATTCGCTATGGATAGGGGATTCTTCTTTGCCCTTAAATATACTTCACTTTTCAATTCTACAAACTATAACTTATCTCGTGAGCCGTCGTTGTGTCTCTGACCAACGACCGGAGCTTCAGTAAATGAATTCTTGCTAAAGGAAATGTTCTATAAATGATCGATGTAAAGCCTTCTTTATTTATAGGTTTTTAATTGCGTTGGCTTTGGCTGTTGGTCGTACTTCGACAGGCTCAGCATTTACAACAACGGCTCACTCTGATCGGGATAGTTTTTTATTTTGTGAAAGTAATACCAACGGCGGTAAAAATTCTACTAACTATAACTTACTTCGTGAGCCGTCGTTGTGTCTCTGACCAACGACCGGGGCTTCGCTAAATGAATTCTTGCTAAAAGAAATGTTCTATAAATGATTGATGTAAAGCCTTCTTTATTTACTGGTTTTCAATTGCGTTGGCTTTGGCTGTTGGTCGTACTTCGACAGGCTCAGCATTTACAACAGCGGCTTGCCCTGACAGGGATAGTTTTTTATTTTGTGAAGCTAACACCAACATCGGCAAAAATCTAATAATTATAACTTATCTCGTGAGCTGTCGTTGTGTCTCTGACCAACGACCGGAGCTTCGCTAAATGAATTCTTGCTAAAAGAAATGTTCTATAAATTATCGGTGTTAAGCCTTCTTTATTTACTGGTT
>NZ_JACMOO010000182.1 GCF_014377975.1 Ferruginibacter sp. | reverse complement strand
GCATTCGCCAGATTAAAAGGGGTGCAGCCTGTAACCGGGCTGGCTGTAAATAAAGCTTGCGCATTCTGCCGGACCGTGATTTTTACCGGTGCACTAAAGCTGCCCTGGCTACCACTGCACAAGGCAGTAAATGCTATGCGGCGATAGTAAGCAGATGCCGTTAATAGCGGTGGCCTATAATTTAAACCGGTTTCGCCAGGCACATCTGCCCACGTTACGCTATCTGTACTAAACTGCCATTGATATGCTGCAGTACCATTACCTCCGGTAGCTGTTTGCCCTATAATTTGCGCAGGTAATGTATTGATACAAACCGATTGGTTTGGACTGATTACATTATTTGAAATACCCGGACCAACCTTTACTACCACAGTATCTTTATTAATACAGGAGCCAGCCCCATAGGTATAAAACACGTTGTAGACACCGGTAGCGGATGGAGTAAAAGTACCATTGGCTGTAACTAAATTAGTACCCGACCATGAACCACCAGCCGGTGAGCCACTCAGCAAAATCGAATTGCTATTTTGGCAAACAGTTGTATCCTTGCCCGCATTTGCAACAGGCGGGTTAATTACGGTAACCGATAAACTATCTGTTTTGCTGCATTGATTTAATGTGACAGTATAGTACAATGTATATACCCCATTGCCCGCCAACAACGGGTTAAAAATACCATTGCCGCTTATGTTGGAGCCCGTCCAGAAACCTCCCGCCGGCAAGCCATTAAATTTAACGGATGAAGTATTGTTACATACAATACTGTCATTGCCCGCCCCTGCACGGGGAAAAGCCTGTACGGTAACCAACACGCTGGCAGTATCAGTACATCCATTTGTTCCGGTACCTATTACCTGGTAGGTGGCTGTGGCTGCCGGGGATGCAATCACGGTATCACGGTTACTGTTGTTTAAACCTGTTGCGGGCAACCAGTTGTAGAATGCGGCACCCGCTGCAGTTAATTGCGCATTGCTTCCCGCACAGATGGTTACACTGGTGGGTTTCAATACCACAACCGGTCTCGTCTTAACAGTAACCAGTACGGTATCTTTTGATGAACAATTGCTGCCTGCTGATGCGGTAACAATGTAGGCATAAGTTGTATCTGCATTCACGCCGGTATAGGTTAAGCTTACATCAGTTACTGCAGTGTTGGTACTGCTTAACCCTGTTGAAGGAACCCATTGGTAAGTGATTCCCTGCTGTGCCGCCGTTCCTATTGCAGTACTGCCGCGGCTGCAAATAGTTTTGTCAACGCCTGCATTGGCAACAGGTGGAGAAGTTACAATTACAGCAGCATTCGCTGTTGTAACGCCGCACTCATTTGTCACACTGAGCTGAACAGGATGACTGCCCAGCAAAGCATACCCGATATTGCCCGGCGATAAATTTGTTGACACCGCAGGCGTACCATCCGTAAAGGTCCAGTTGTATTGTAAGGGCGTTACCGGGCTGCAAGCCGCAACAACTGCCACCGGGCTGATGCTGCCGTTGGCACAAATGGCGGCAATAGGGTTAATGGCAACCTGGGGCTTTTGCTTTACGGTGACTGTTTTACTTACAGAGAATGTACCGCATGTATTAGTAACGTCTAATTTTATGGTATAGGTACCAGCACCGGTAAATATAAATGTGGGATTGGCAGAAGCGGTTGTAGAACCATTGGTAAAACTCCAGGATTCACCCGTTCCGCAAAATGAAGGAGCATAGGTAACTGACCACAAGTAGGTTGGAGGTGCACAGGCATTTAAAGATGTTGATGTATTGGTTGCTATTACGTTTAATGGTGCGCAACCGGTAGAATTATCTATACTAAAAGATGGTGCAGGAGGAACAGTTACGCAGATCGTCTTTGTTATTTCATCCGTTCCACAATTAGGATTGCCGGTCTTTAATTTGATTGAATAAACGCCCGGCTCACTAAACTTTACTAAAAGTATGAGAGAGCCTGACTGCCACACGGATGGATCTGCAAGTCCGAAATCATTTCCTAAATTACCACTACTAATACTCCATCCGGTGGCTGGAGAAACAGACCATATCGAATTACCATTTTGACAATTTCCATTGTCAACAAAATTATTTTTACTTGTATTTGTTAGTGTAACAAGGGCATTTGTACAAACAGTATCGTTAGGACTTCTATCAAAATCTGCCACTGGTTTTTTAGATATATAAATGGGTACAACCGTTGCTGCCGAGGAGGCACATGGATTTTCTGCAACAATATTTGCTGAAAAAGAATTGTTGTAAGTATTGGTTCCATTTGAGCTGGTGGTGCCGCAACTGGTAGTATTAAAAATGTGCGTAATTGATGAAGGTACGGAAGGATGAATATAATTAGTGGCTGGGGTACCATCATTAAATGTAATGGTATAAACAGTACCGGGAGCATTGGTGCTGGTTCCCGTTATGGGAAAAGTAAGTGACGTGCCGGAACAGGCCAGTGTATTACCAGGATTATTAAGCCCTACTGCGGGGTTGGTGCCAACAAAAGCAAAATATTTAGCCGTGTCTATACACCCGTTAAGCCCCTTCACAATAAACAGCATTGCGTGGCTGCCAATAGAATAAGTATGGCTTGTTGTTACAAATGTGGGTGAATTAAAATCAGGCGAACCATCTCCCCATACGATTTGGTAATTTGTATTTGTACCACTGGTAGAAGACTGATTAGAAAAAGTAAAATCTCCGCTAACATTACCACATGTCTTAAAATAAATCAAACCATTATAGCTGGCTTTGTTGGTTCCTCCTAAAGTACCATCCGGCAACTGGGTTGTACTAACATTTAAAGTTTTAGTAGTAATACAGCCTGCTGCGGTGGTTACTGTTTGCGTAACAGTAAAATTTTGCAAACCATTACCCGGTGCTCCGGTAAAAGTATGGGATGGACTGATTGTTGTGGAGCTATTATTGATTCCTGAATTAGGATCGCCGAAATTCCAGGAATAGGTAGCACCGCCTGTAGATGTGTTTGAAAACGTAACCGGTATATTACTGCATTGGTTTGCCGGAGAAAATGAAAAATTTGCCACGGGGAGCGGGGCGGCAGTGACGGTTACAGGCCCTAATGTATCTCCAGCCTTGCCGCCGCCACTTAATATAACTCTGTAAACACCTGCAATTCCGGCAGCATAAGAAACCGTATTTGCACCAGTATTTGACCCATTCAATTGCCATTGAAATGAGGACGGATTTCCTCCAACAACGGAAAGTAATACAGTTTTACCCACACAAAACGACGCCGAACCAGCAGGCTGCAGGTTTTGCCCGTGTACAACAAATGAAATCACCAATAAGGATAAAAAAGAAAAAATATATTTCATCAACAATTGTTTGGTCATTAAATAATATTGCTTGTGCTGGTATTATTTAGTAAAACATAAAATCGCCACCTCAATAAATCAATCACACAATGATAAAGGATAAGGGAAGGTTTATACAGAAGTTCGCTTAGTTAATCGGCAGGATTTCTAATAATTTAAAAGCAGTTATTGCCTGGAAAATATTTACAGCTAATTAAAGATAAAATATTAATTGAACAAACGAAAAAATCTGTCACGATAGATATCGCTTATCTTTTCATTTGGGGCAATGGGAGCAAGTCGTCTGCAAACAATGCCTACTGACTAACTTTTTTAGCTATTAGGTAGGGTAGTTCGTGAGGAAATAGTAATGCCATCGAACGTTTTTTTAACCTGTAATTTTTATCAGGCTTAGAAACTGATTCAATAGTACATATTGATATTTGATTTTAATACCCAGCGTACTATAAACATTTCTATCATCGCCTGGCCAAATCCCGGAACTTCGGCAAAAACGAACCTATGAAAAATTTTAAATTTTTTCTGTATCAAAAGACAATAAAAAATCCAGTAGATATTCATTGTCTCTATTTGCGATTGTACGTTTTTATATCATGCTTATTTTTTTTGAGCCACTGGCTTCATCCGACTTGTAATGCCGTAACATATTTAATACTACTTTATTAATGATTGAAAATTTTTGAGTACTGTCTTACGATTTTTTTTGCTTTTATCCTCTCCAAATATCACGTCCATACACCAGTGAAGTATATTTTCTTTACCGCATTGAGACCTCACTGCTTCAAGAAAGTACTTTGCATTGGCTGCTTTGCGCCTGGGCTGTGGTTTTTTAGTATACCATGTAGCAAATACCATTATTATGCAACCTGTTTTTTTCAGTCTTCTCTATTACATATCCAGTTTAAATCTTTAATCACAAGAGTTGTACGGCTTTCTAACTGACCTTACCCTGCTTCCTTTTTGGTATGCTCAAAAAATATTTTTGCATCAGTAAAAGTACTAATCTTTCATACGCAAGTCTCTTTAAACCTGTTGTGGTAAACCAGTTATTCTGTTCCTGCCCGCATTACAATAAATACTTTTTACTATCTTCCAATTCTAAATTATTTTGCTACATGAAACACCTGCAATTACTATTGATATTTTTACCGTTTGTGTTACAATCTTATAACACAAGTACGATTAAAACTACCCGGCACAATGCACACAAATGGGTTAGCATCTTTAACGGAAAAAATCTGGATGGCTGGCAACCAAAAATTGCAGGGTACAAACTGGGGGATAACTTCGGCAATACATTTCGTGTAGAGAATGGAATACTGAGTACAAGGTATGATCAATATGATAGTTTCAACAATCGTTTCGGCGCTTTGTATTTTACTAAAAAATTTTCCAGTTACCGGTTAAAGGTTGAATACCGTTTTGTAGGAAAACTCACTGCCGGTGCGCCTTCCTGGGGTTTTAAAGATGGCGGCATTCAGTACCATTGCCAGCCACCGGCAACAGTAGGTTTTAACCAGCCATTTCCGGTTTGCCTAGAGTACAACCTGCATGGAGGTGATGGTAAAACTGAACGCCCTACCGGTGAAATATGTGCCTCCGGTATGTATGTTGAAATAAACGGAAAAAGAAACAAAGATTACTGCACTACCCCTACGATTAAAAAAACTTTTAACGGTGATGAATGGATCACAGCAGAAATTGATGTACACAATGGAAAGATTACCCATTTTGTAAACGGTGAAAAAATACTGGTATTTGAAAATCCACATTATGATTCCACGCATGCCGAAGGAAAGAAATTTATCATTGATGGAAAAGATGCTGTTACAAGTGGATACATTTCATTGCAATCCAACAGCCATCCCATGGATTTTAAAAATATTGAGATTATGGAATATTGAGCTGGCGGGTAAAATAGCTATTTTATTTTCTGAATAATCCCGACAATGCCACATGTATAACCAACCACACGCTACTGATAAAACCAGTTAGTTTAAAGAAGGCACCATAGTAAAATTCTACAATTTATTCCTCATCCAATATTCTTACTAATACAGAGTCTAGTATGAAATAACCAGTTGTCTTTCTCACAACGATGTATTTTGCATAATGCAGAATAGCCGCGGCTTTATGTAATTTGTTACCTGGGATGGATGGAATAAATAGGGTGGGTATACGATTACAGTATACAAAAATGATCCCCTTGATCCAAACAGTATCAGCAATAATTTTATCATAAGGATCGCAGACCGTAAAGATGCCGGTTTGTGGATCGCATCAAGCGGAGGTAGCATTTGCAGTTCCGATTGTAACAA
Organism: Ferruginibacter sp.; assembly: GCF_014377975.1. Taxonomy (GTDB): domain Bacteria; phylum Bacteroidota; class Bacteroidia; order Chitinophagales; family Chitinophagaceae; genus Ferruginibacter. Next base: position 3,899 of record NZ_JACMOO010000182.1, on the reverse strand, counting down.
CGAACATTTCACCCAATACAGCCATGATTTAAAAAATATTAACAGCATCTGCTCTGATCTTATCAATACCAGAATGAAAGATGAACAGGGAAAGTGGGGGATTGGCAAACAGGCCACAGCAAAAATTTATTCTTACAAATGATGGAACAAAGCCTACAGCATTTTTTAATTTATCAAAAAGCACTTTATTATCTTCACTTACTTCTTCTTTTGTGGGAACACTAAATTTTGTCATTGTCATTATTTTAAAGAGATGAATAATGTAACAATGCAAAGATGGCTTACAACAGCCGCCACATTTTAGACTTTCCTTCCCGATAAATTGACAATTTTACCTTAAAGAAAATTTTAGAGAGGAGTGTTGCGAAATTCTTTTGGAGACTTACCTTGTTTGTTTTTAAAGAACCGGCTAAAGGTTTGAATATCCTCAAATCCCAGCTCGTACGTAATATCTTTTATCGTTCTGTCGGTATAATGCAAAAGCCTTCTGGCTTTAAGAAGTATCCTTTCCTGTATAATTTGCAGCGGCGTTTTTTGATTAAATTGTAAAAACAAATTGGAGATGGTTTTGGAAGATTTATTGAGCATTTGTGCATACGCTGCCACGCCATGTTTTGTTTTATAATGCACTTCTAGAAATGCGTTAGACCTGCGTACAATATCAAGTTTGCTTTTTTCTTGTAATTCCAAAACAAAACGGCACTTCATTTGCACCATTTTAAAAAAAAGAGTATCATGGAAAAAAGAATCATTGGTATCATCCTGACATTACTGGGTGTAACAGGTTTGGTAATGGCTGGCTATAATTTTATGAACGCGGGTTCAGGCATCCATAATGTAAAGAGTATTATTATGTATGGTATTTTGGGGTTATTGTTTTTCGGTGCCGGTATTGGCCTCATCCGCAACACGTCTGATAAAGCCACCTAGCTTAATTATTGTAATTGTAATGAAGGACTCAAATTGATTGCAGTTACTGAATGAACCTTTAGGTATGGCTAGTTATCTTTTTTAGCATCTTCCTTTTTTCTGTCTTCTTTTTTGACATCTTCTTTTTTGACATCTTCTTTTTTCTGCTTTTCTGACCTAATTAATTTGTTTGCCCTTTCGGTAGAGTCCTTAATGCGTTTTTTCTCTTTCTTTTTAAAATAACCCCGCAATAAAAAGCTTCCTTTTATCGCCTGCATGTCTTCATTGGCAGTTTTGCTGGTGACATTAATACTGGCGGCAGTTTGGTTGGCCGTAGCAATGGTGTTTTCCATTTTTCTTGCCAGATTATCATTGTTCATTAACCTGCCAAGCGAACCCTTACCCTCATTTATTTTATTTACTATATCCGCAAGTCCGTTGGTTAATGTGGTAGCATTGTCTGCAATTTTAGCAAGGTTGTTCATAACCTTGTCAACATTTAAAGGGTTGGCACTAAGCAGCCGCTCCCCATTTTTAACAACCGCAAATCCCTCTTTACCCGGCGCTATCAATACCAGCTTATCTCCCATCAATCCGTCGCTGCCAACGCTTGCAACCGCATTTGTTTTTATGTACTTCCGTATCTTTTCATCAATATTTAATGCCAGTTGTACCGTGGTATCATTTACAATAGTTATTGTTTCTACACTGCCGATATTAATGCCTGCAAACCGTACATAATTACCTTCCTTTATGCCCGCAATATTTTTGAAATCTGCGTACACTAAAAAGGTACTTCTAAATAAATTTTTTTGTTTGCCTATTAAAAAAATCAACCCAATCAATAACAGCAGGCTAATGAATACAAAGATTCCGGTTTTTGTTTTTTGAGCTGTGGTGATATTCATATAGTTTATTTAAAAAATGAGCGTATAAAATCATTGTCATTATTTTCAAGTTCTTCATAAGTTCCCTCAGCAATACATTTACCTGCATCCATAATTAACATCCTGTCTGCCGTAATTTTTGCACAGGGTATATCATGTGTTATAATTACTGAAGTGGCATCATATTTTTCCTGCATTTCCAAAATTAAATGACTTATTTCTTTGGAGGTAATGGTATCCAGACCTGTGGTAGGTTCATCATATAAAATAATTTCAGGCTTTACTACCAGCGTGCGTGCAAGCCCCATACGCTTGCGCATACCGCCACTTAGGTCGGCGGGCATTTTGCCAATGGCATCCTCCAGCCCTACTGCCCGCAATACTTCTATACACCGGCTTTCAATTTCTGCCTTGTCTTTTATTTTTAACACCCGTTTTAAAGGGAAGGCAAGATTTTCACGCACGGTCATAGAATCGTACAACGCTGCACCCTGAAAAAGAAACCCCAGCCTGCAACGCAAAGATTTTAACGCATCTGCCTCCAGGTCCTTTACTTCTTCACCAAACACTTTTAATGATCCCTCATCCTGCGTAAGTAATCCTGCTATACATTTTATTGCCACTGATTTGCCCGTGCCGGATTTACCGAGTATCACCAGGTTCTCCCCCTTATTTACCGTAAAACTAATTCCATTTAGTACGGCATTGTTTCCAAAACTTTTTGTAAGATTTATTACTTCGATTACTTTTTCCATTACCATACCATTGTTTTAAGCATATAAAAGTGAGTTGGTAACCTGCACAACAACAGCATCAATAAGTATGATCCACACAGACGCTGTAACCACAGCAGAATTGGCGGCCAGGCCCACACTGGCCGTTCCGTTATTGGACGTAAAGCCTTTAAAGCATCCTACAAATCCAATGGCAAATCCAAATAAAATAGTTTTAAAAACGGCGGGCAGTACGTCGCTGTAATCCAGTAAGGTAAGGGCTTTGGTAAAGTACAATTTAACCGTAATACCCTCTCCCAATGCACTGGCAGTAAACCCGCCCAGCAGTGCCATCGCATCTGCAAAAATTGTTAGCAGGGGTATCATAACTGTACAGGCAAGTATACGGGTAACCACTAAAAACTGAACCGGGTTGGCGCCAGATACTTCCATGGCATCAATTTGTTCAGTAACATTCATACTGCTTAATTCTGCACCAATGCCGGAGGCAACTTTTCCAGCGCAGATCAATGCAATAATTACCGGTCCTATCTCTCTTATGATCGACACACACACCATTCCGGGGATAAAACTTTCAGCACCAAACTGTTTTAAAGTAGGCTGCGATTGTAGGGTTAATACAATGCCCAGTATAAAACCGGTAAGTGTGATAATGCCAATGGATTTATAGCCGATAAGGTAGCATTGACGGAACAACTCTTCCCACTCAAATCCTTTTTTAAAAATGTTACGGAAAAAGGATTTAAAAAAATAAGCTTGGTCTGCTATGTAGTGAAGGCTGGCGGTAAAAAATTGATTTGGCATAACATTAATCGTTGGTAAAATACGTGATCGATCTCCGGTTAGTTATTAATTTTACAACTACTACAGTAACCAAATACCTGCCAACATTAAAAACTGCTATCGTAAGGTGACAAACTTAACCTTGTGGCAGTTAATTTTAAAATGAGCGGTTTTTTTAAAAACCAATTGGGGAAATTTTTCAACAAATACAGAGCTATTACAGAGAAGAAAGGCGCAGATTTTTTCTTAATTTTAAATCCTGCACTAAAACCCTAAAGTGCCAGAGATTAAAAATGTTTATCTTTTTAGTCCTTTTTTTTTCTATCTTTAAACACGCCCCCAATTTTTTTTATCCAATTATCAACTACCAACAACCAGCTTAGAACTGTTTTAATTATAATACTGCCTAACAAGCCGATAGGATGTACAAATTAATTTTGTTCTCCAAAAAATTGATTGTAAAAACTTGTTATAAAGCGATCGGCCCGCAGCAGGTAACCGCTTTTTAAAACAATCCAGCGCCAAGATGAAATTATCTAACAGCATATTGCCGCCTTTTCCCCTGCTTACTGCTACAATAATGATC
>NZ_JACMOO010000181.1 GCF_014377975.1 Ferruginibacter sp. | reverse complement strand
TTTTTGTGAGTGTTGCAGCGTGCCTTCCAACTGGTGAATCTGTAAAGTGGAGTTTTCTTCCTGGTAGTTTTGTGATTCTACTTCTATACCTTTTTGGTTGAACAATTTTTCATACTCCCTTTTTGTTTTAAGGTATTCCTGTTCGCTGAATACTTTACCCTTGTACAATTTTTCGTTGCGGTCGTTATTATCCTTTGCCTGCGACAACTGAAATTCTACTTCATTCGATGTACGTTTCAATCCAAACTTATCCTGTTTTAACCGCAACCTGGTATTCTGCAATTCATTTATCAACCGGTTAATTTCAGTTTCCTGTTGCACAAATTCCATTTGCAGGCGGTTATTTTCCAGTTTTAAAATCACATCACCCTGTTTAACCGTGTTGCCTCCATCAATTACTTTCTCTTTTACATAGCCACCTTCAATGGCATCAATGCGATATGTTTTAATGGGTTGTACTACCCCACTCACCACAATAAATTCGTCAAACACACCTTGTGTTACATCAGATATGGTAATCTTCTCTTTATCCACATTCAGTTTGCTTCTTTTATCTGCAAAAGCAAACTGGTACACGAGCAATCCTCCCACTAAAATACCTCCGCCTATCCCGCCTATCCGCTTAACTGTCCAAAATTTCTTTTCTAATTTTTTGTCCATTGCTAATTTTATTATTTACTGTTACACCCATGCCAATAGGTATGCCAAATAGCTAAAGCCTTATCCAGCATATGTTTCGGGTTTGTGTCTTTAATAAACTGTCCGATTTCGAACACCCGCTTGTACAGGAGCGAACAGGCTGTAAAAATTAGCGGCGAAAGAAATTATATTGTGATAATTTTAAACAGTTGTAGCTAAAAGGTTGTAAGGCACAGCAACTGGAAACTGAAATTAGAGATTGATATTTGAATGAATTTATTGGAACAGGAGAAAACCAGTCAACAAAAAAATTATAGTTTATTAAACAGAAGTAATAAAATTATATGAACCCAAACATTGAAGGAAAGATTTTAATTGTAGATGACGATGCAGGTGTGTTAAGTGCAGCCAACCTGTTGTTGAAGCGACATTTTAGGCAGGTAGATACAGAAAAAAATCCATTGCGGATACCTTATTGGGTAAACAATGGTGGGTATGATATAATACTACTCGACATGAATTTTACCCGTGACATTAATAGCGGAAAAGAAGGTTTTGAATGGCTGGATAAAATCTTAGATCTTGATCCCACTATTTCGGTGGTTTTATTTACGGCTTATGGCGATATTGAAATGGCGGTGAGGGCCATTAAATTAGGAGCAAAAGATTTTGTTTTAAAACCGTGGCAAAATGAAAAACTAGTTGATACTTTAAGGAATGCAATGGAAATTGATAAGGAAAAGAAAGCGACAAAAATAAAAATGCCAGAAGGTAAAATAAAGAAAAGCAGCTATCCACTTTCTGAGCATCCATTCATCGGCAAGAGCGAACCCATTCAGCAAATTTTAAACACCATTGAAAGAGTTGCTGCAACAGATGCCAACATTTTAATTCTGGGCGAAAACGGCACCGGTAAGGATTTGGTGGCGAAAAATATTCACCAGCAATCGCTGCGCAAAGACAAACCATTTGTGTCAGTTGACCTTGGTGCAATAGCAGAATCTTTGTTTGAAAGTGAATTGTTTGGCCATGTAAAAGGTTCCTTTACAGATGCAAGAGAAGACCGAATTGGCAAATTGGAAGAAGCTGATGGCGGTACTATTTTTTTAGATGAGATCGGTAATATTCCCTTGCCCATGCAGGCTAAATTATTAACTGTATTACAAAACCGAATCATCACGAGAGTGGGCAGTAACAAGCCAAAACCTATTGATATAAGGCTGATTTGTGCTACCAATAAAGCTGTGTATAAAATGGTAGCCGATAATCAATTCCGGCAGGATTTATTATACCGGATCAATACAATTGAAATACAGTTACCTCCACTAAGAGAACGCAAAGAAGACATTCCGTTACTGGCAGATTATTTTGTAGCTGTGTATGCAAAAAAATACAATCGCCCTGTTGCTTCTTTAAACAGCACAGTAGTAAAGCAAATTCAAAAGCACCATTGGCCAGGCAATGTAAGAGAACTGCAACATGCTATTGAAAGAGCTGTGATACTTTCACAAAGCGACACCTTGCAGGCGGAAGATTTTAAAGGATTAAGGCTGGCCAATGAAGATGCACATACACTGGAAACTTTACAACTGGAAGAGATGGAAATATTACTAATTAAAAAAGCCCTGCAAAAACACAATGGCAACATCACAGAAACTGCCAGGGAACTAGGTTTAACAAGGGCATCCTTATATAGGCGTTTGGAGAAATACGCGATATAGATAATGAATCATATACAATCCGATAGCTATTGGATTGTATGTGACAATGCTTTTATGCAAACACTTTTTTGATTAATATAGCACAATTTTGTATACATGATTTTTAAACGTTTTGCAGTTGGATTAATTTGGCGTATTGTATTGATAATAATTTTATCAGCGGCGTTGGTGTATTGTACACTACTTGTTTATCAGCCCAAAGGAAATCCAACTTATTGGTTAGGCTGTGTCTTGTGGGTTGTATTAATTATTTATAGGGGTGTAGAGTTGTTTCATTATTCCAACTCAACCAACAGAAAATTAACCCGCTATTTTGATTCTATCCAATACGACGATTTCAGCATTAAATTCTCCTCTGACAATACCTATGGAAAAAGCTTTCAGGAACTTAACCAGCAATTTAATAAAGTGCTGGAATCTTTCCGTAAAATACGGGCCGAAAACGAAGCAAACCTTCATTTGGTTAATACCATTATACAAAATGTACAAACCGGTTTATTGCTATACGATCAATATGGCAGGATAGAGTTAAGTAATAGTTCGGCCTGTAAACTGCTTGGATTTTATAGGTTAAAAAATATTACAGAGCTTAAAACAAATCACCTGGAACTTGCTGAAAAATTATTATCAACAACAGATAAACATTTTTTATACGAGTCGACGAATGGATTGCAGGTTTCTGTAAATGTTGTTGGTATCCGTTTAAAAGGGCAAATTAAAAACCTGGTATCCTTACAAAATATTCAGCCAGAACTACAGCAAAAAGAAGTGGAAGCATGGCAAAATTTAACCCGTGTATTGCGGCATGAAATCATGAATTCACTCACACCTATCTTATCGTTAATTGGCACCATGAAACATATTGTGGATAAAGAATTACCCACTAC
>NZ_JACMOO010000180.1 GCF_014377975.1 Ferruginibacter sp. | reverse complement strand
ATAAAGAAACTGATTTTTCAGAGTAATCCCTCCCAAAATTAAAATCACGAAAATAATTTCATCTCTGCTTTACCCAATCCATCAGGTGTTGTATAAAACGGTCTTTTTTCTACAACATAATGTGCATCTTCGGCTATACCTAATGCATGATAAATGGTTTGGTGAATCTGATCAATTACCAGTGGATTTTCAATTGTTTTGCAAGGCCTTTCATCTGCTGTTTTTCCAAAAACCTGGCCTTTTTTTATACCACCACCAAACATTAATATAGATCCTCCATCGGTAAAGTGACGATGCATTCCATAATTTTTCATGTCTGTAATAACATCAGGCTGAGATACCTGTTCCTGTACTTTTGCATCCGGACGGCCTTCTACCATCATATCCCGGCTAAATTCGCTGGCTAAAATTACAAGGGTTCTGTCAAGTCTGCCCGTGCGTTCTAAATCTTTAATTAATTGAGCAACCGGGCCATCTATTTGCTTTTTCATGTCCTTTAAACGCGTGTTACCATTTTCATGGGTATCCCATCCTTTAAAGGGTTCGTATTCTGTTGTTACACTTATAAAACGGGCCCCTTGTTCAGTAAGGCGACGAGCCATCAGACAACCCAAACCAAATTTACCGGTGTTGTATATGTCGTAGCTTGCTTTTGGTTCTCTGGTAAGATCAAAAGCCTGCGCTTCCGGAGATTTTAATAAAATGTAGGCCTGTTCCATTGATCTTTTTAAAGATTCTTTTTGGTAATCGCTTCCAAATTCGCCTACCGGACTTTGCCGGATCAGTTCATCATATAATTGATTTCTTTTTTCAAACCTGGTGTTGGACATGCCCGCCGGCGGACGAACACTATCCAATCCTGCTGATGGATCCGGTATTAAAAACGGACCAAACTCATTACCTAAAAAACCAGCACTGTGAAAGGCTTTTAATTCTTCACCTTCACCTAAAGTAAAGCGTTGGCCGATATCAATGAACGGAGGAATAACAGCATTTACGGGGCCTAACTGTTTGGCAATCCATGCACCTAAATGCGGGGCTAAAACAGATTGCGGTGGCCGGTAACAGGTATGCCAGTGATACTGATGACGGGCATGTAATATAAAACCCATATCTGCCGCAACGTACGAACGTATTAAAGTGCCCTTGTCCATTACTTTTCCAATAGATTCCAATCCTTCAGAAAAATTAATACCATCCAATGCGGTGCGAACCGGTGCGAAAGTGCTGAGCACACTATTAGAATCCATGCCCTTTGTAAAAGGAGTAAATCTTTTAGGATCAAATGTATCTGTATGGGACATGCCGCCTGCCATCCAAAGCAAAATAACGGTGTCAGCTTTAGAAGAAATTTTACTGCTGCAAGACTCCAGAAAACTGGTAACCGGCACGCCTGCCGCTAATGCAGCTAAGGTAGCTCCGCTGGTATTTTTTAAAAATTGCCTTCTGTTCCAATCTTTCATGGTTGCACAATTAATGGTATAATAAAAATAAATTTAATAAATAATTTGAAATTCAGGAAGCAGTACAATTGCCCAAAATAAATCCTGAATCGAATCTACATCCGCGTTAGTACCCAATGCTTTTATTGCTATTTCAAACTCTTTTTTTGTGGGGGCACGATTTAAAGCCCGGCTATAAAGTTCGTTAATAATTGCATCACTGGTATTGTATTTAGCCTTCCAGTTTTCTGCTCCCTTTTTCAACGCATTATTAAACCTTTCGCCTTTAGTAAGCTCAAGCGCCTGTAATAAATTTGCCTGCGATTCTCTGTTGGTTGATACCGTTTCCCTGCTTGGCCTCCCTAATGCAATAAGAAGTGGATTATTAACTACCAGTGATGCACGGGTAAATATTGGCTTTGGAGTAGCGGGTAAGCTTTTTGCATATGGATTATAACCCATCAACGACTCCTCAAATACCGGTTGAATGATGCTGCTGATGGCATCTGCAAATTGTTCGCCCGACATTCGTTTTATCAAGGTGCCACGAAAAACAAAATCCGGGGCAATTATTTTATTTGGATCCTTAAAACCAACTGAAGGCAACTGGTAGATATTGGAAGTAGTAATTAAATAAATCAATTCCTTGAGGTCGTATTTACCATCTACAAAATTATATGCCATCCAGTCCAGCAGATCCTGGCTCCAGGGTTCATTGTCCATTACATCAACTGGTTCAACAAGGCCACGCCCCATTAGCTGCGCCCAAACACGGTTAACAATGGTTCGGTATAAACGGCCATCTTCTGGCTTAGTCAGGTTTTCTGAAAGTTCTTTTCTTTTTACTTGTGTTGTTGCAGCACTATCAATGGTACCCAATTGTTTCCAAAGCATTGCCGGCCCGGTGTACTTTCCGGTTGGTTTATCGCAACGGTTTATTTCTAGCGAACTATCTGCGAAGATATTGGCGAAGCCATACGCATCGGTTAATTTCCAATCGCTTACAAAGCTATTGTGACAAGATGCGCATTTTAAATTAAGACCGAGAAAAACCTGCGAAACATTTTGTGCCGCCTGCATTTCTGTTCGTTGACTTGCATTAATTACACCCCGCCATTTAATACCTTCAATAAAACCTTTTGATTTCTCTGTAGGATTTATTAATTCCTGTACAAACTGATTGTACGGTTTATTGTATGCTAGTGATTTATACAGCCAGTCTGAAATATTATACCGGCCGCCGGTAATGTAACCAGTACCCGTATAATCGTTGCGCAATGCATCGTTCCAAAAAGTTATCCAGTGGGCTGCATAATCGTTATTGCGGTTTAAAACCTGCCGAACCCATAAGCCTCTTTTATCAGGCCTGTTATCTGAAATAAAAGCAGCTTCTTCTTTGGGTGTTGGAAGTAATCCAACAATATCTAAATAAATTCTTTTTAAATAAGTTCTGTCATCAACAGGTTGTGCCCAGGCTATTTTATGCTGTTTAAAATATTCATTTACCCAAAGGTCTATTGGATTTTTTAAATTGTTGGATGGTGCTGGCAATGGCGGATTTCTTGGCTCCAGTTTGGCTACCCGAAATTGAATATCCTTGTCGCCACCTGCAGGCCAGGGTGCACCTTTTTGTATCCATAATTTAATGATGTCAACTTCTGTTTCAGATAGTCTTTTATCTTTTGATGGCATTGCTTTTTTATCATTGGCAGCAAGCGTAATTCGTTTTACAATTTCGCTTTCCATTGGGTTACCAGCGGTAAGAATTACACCATGTTCGCCACCTTTAAAAATCATATCTTTTCTATCAAGCCTGAGTTCGCCTTTTACTTTATCCGGGCCATGGCATTTATAACAATTGTGGGCAAGTATTGCCCGTACTTGTATAGTAAGATCAGCCGCTTGTTTTTTTGTTAGTTTAGCGGTATCATTTTTAAGGGTAGCCACATCAAGATTATTTACGACAAGCGGCTTATAATCTGCGCTCCAGGGTATTGTTTCAGAAAGATAATCTCCTCCATGTGTTAAGGAGCCTCCAAAATGGCCTGCAATGGAAACACCGATGGCTGCAAAAAAAAGAATGCCCCTGTAAGCCTTTACTAAACCAGGCTGATTATTTTTTTTAAGCTGTAATAAAAAAAATAAAGCAAGTGAACCTAAAAAAGCTGTTGCAATACCTGTCCATTGATGGATGGCTAAAATATTTTTACCGTAATCGCCGGTACGGGCCAGCAACAATCCTAAAACGGCAGCTACGATGGCAGATACACCCCCTGTAATAACAAGCAGATTTATGCCCGGACGAAGTTTTGAATGGAAATTTTTTAGGGTAAAAAGTTCAAGTATAGCCGCAAATAAAATAAGCCCAACCGGAAAGTGAACTATCACCGGATGTAAGTGACCAAAGAAATTCCATAACCAAAATGATTCTTTTTGTGCTACAGGTGCAACTGCTGTCTGGGCCTGACTTTCAAACAAAAAAAATGGAATAATACTACAAGAAAGGATAATAACAAAGGCAATGCCCAGTTTCTTTTTATGTTGGAATTTAGAATTTAGCTTTTCAATCATAATTTTTCATACTACTTTTTAAAACTCAGTTATTGGATAATTTTATGATAATTTAACAAGGCTATATACTTGAATTATTCAATAAATTATAAAACGTAATTTATCATTCAGTCAAAGTATGATACCTGAAAACCGTAATGTAAACTGTTTTTATGAGCAAAATCGTTTATCAAATATAAATATAAAACGGTAGGTAGCCTGAACACAATATTAAAGTCACATTAAAATTTTTGTTTACAAAAGCGAAATGATTATTCTCATAAAGTTATGGATCACTTACTTTTATATTATTCCGAGTACAATATATTCTTTGGATTATACTTCAATTTTCGAGATCCTATAAAATGAAACATCCCTGGATATTTATCAGTTGCTCTTTCCTGACCAATGCCCTTACTTATTATATTGGCCGTTCAGATTTTCATCTTCTTTTATTTTTACCCCTTGTTTAAAATGATTAATCATCTTATTTGTTGCTTCAATATAAATTGGCTTATGCACAATTACAAAATGGGGAATGAAAAAATTGCACGGAGGTATCTAACAAAAAAGTAATATCGTTTAAAGATTCCTTTTTTGAGGATATTTTTTTTATTGCTACTGTATAATTTATACAGAAAAGAAAGTTACTATTGGTAATAGTAATTATTTATACCTTAGTAATACATACTCCCTGTTTTAATAACAGGGAACATTATTTAATACCAAAGGTTAACGGGCTAAACGCTTGTACAAGTACTTTTAAAGAACCAATGATTATGAAAAGTAAAGATTTAGTATCCCTTATTATTCTTCTGAGTTTTACATCGTGCAGTGTTTTACATAAAAATCTTACAAATCTTAATAAAACAAAATGGATACATGGAACAGGAGATTGTAAGAATAATATAGATCCTCCCATACAAATTGTTCAGCTTAATTATAATACCTGGGTGCTACGGCAGAATAAATGTATCAATTACGAGGCACCGTTCTTATTTTTATTCTTAGGAAATAAAAAAGCTTTATTAATGGATACCGGAGCAACAGAAGATGAAAATAAATTCCCGTTGTATGCAACTGTTAGAAAAATTATTGATAATTGGGAAAAAAAATCAGGTATTAAAGTAAGCCTGGTTGTTGCCCATACGCACGCCCACTCTGATCATACTGCCGCAGATGGTCAATTTAAAAATAAAGAAAATACAACGGTTGCGGGTTTAACGGTTGAGGAGGTAACCTCTTTTTTTAAAATTGAAAACTGGCCTTTAAAAAATAGTACTATTGATTTAGGAGATAGAATCCTTGAAATTATACCAATACCCGGCCATCAGGATGCATCGGTGGCAGTGTATGATTACGAAACAAAAATATTGTTATCCGGAGACAGCTTTTATCCTGGCAGGTTGTATATACACGATTGGTTATCTTTTAAATTAAGTATTGAGCGGTTAACTGAATTTACAACCAACCATACAATATCTTACCTCTTGGGCAATCATATAGAAATGACAAATCAACCCGGAAAAGATTATCCTACAGGAACAACATTTCAGCCTTTTGAACATATTTTGCCGTTAAAGGTCAGGGATCTTAAAGAACTTAATAAAGCACTTATTAAAATTGGAGATAAGCCACAGTATGAAGTTCACCACAGTTTTATTATATACCCTAAGTAAGTAATGGTAAAATAAAAGATATCATCCTGATATAAATAAGTGCGGTTTAATTTATTACTTTTAAAATAGATTAATTGAAAATAATCAAATTCAAAAATCCATTCATCTAAAATTTCTTCCACCGAAAAAAATCTTTGCCTGATCTGCATCCTTTAGTGTTGGTTTATTGTTTTGTGCATGCGAAGGGATAGATTTTTCATCAGCATAAGCCAACGTTAATACCTGGGGATTATCATTTTTAGCTGCCGTAAGCTGATGCAGTAATTTTGAAAAATCGTAACAATATTTTACAATTACATGAATTACTTCGCCTTCAATTTGCACTTTGCCTTCCACCATTATCAACCTTGATTGTAAAATTTCTTTTCTAAACTGATCAAAGAGTTTTTCAAAAATTACCAGGTTGGCAAAACCGGTTTCATCTTCAATGGTCATAAAACAAATGCCTTTGGCGGTACCGGGGCGTTGCCGTACCAATACAAGTCCTGCTACTTTTACAACAGCGCCATCTTTAAGTGCAGCTAATTGATTGGTTGGCGTAATACGAAGCTGGTCTAACTTTTCTCTTACAAAACTTACGGGGTGGGCTTTAAGGGAAAGTGATGTGGCAGCATAATCTTGCACAACATGTTCGGAGGCTGACATGGTGGGCAGCGATATATTTTCACCTGTTGCATCTGATGAAGGCTGACCTGCAAACATTGCCTCCGGTCTGTCTTTGGTAGATACTTCCCACAAGGCCTGCCGCCTGTCCAGTCCAATAGAACGGAATGCATCAGCATCTGCCAGTTTCTCCAGTGCTGCTTCAGGCATAGCAATATCACGGAGTGCATTGATGCTGTTGTAAGATTGTTTTCTGTTTTCTACTAAAATAGCAACGTCTTCATTCCGCAAGCCTTTTACCTGCCGGAAACCCAGCCGTAGAATACAATACTTCCCTGATTTTTCTTCCAGTTTATTATCCCAAAATGAATGGTTGATATCTACCGGCTTAACTTCAACACCATGCTTTATGGCATCGCCAATTAATTGTGCAGGCTGATAAAATCCCATGGGCATACTGTTTAAAATTGCACAGCAAAACACATCAGGATAAAAACATTTTAGCCAGGAAGAAACATATACAAGCAAAGCAAAACTGGCAGCATGGCTTTCCGGAAAACCGTAGCTGCCAAAACCTTCCAGTTGTTTAAAAACACGTTGGGCATATTCCATTTGATAGCCTCTTTCCATCATGCCTTTGGTTAACTTTTCTTCAAATTTTGTAACCAGTCCTTTTGCTTTAAAAGTGGCCATGCTGCGGCGCAATTCATCGGCTTCGGCTGCCGTAAAACCTGCGGCTACAATTGCAATTTTCATCGCCTGTTCCTGAAACAAGGGCACACCCAAAGTGCGGCCCAATATCTCTTTTAATTCAGGAGAAGGATACTCTACCGGTTCTTCGCCATTACGTCTTCTTAAATAAGGATGTACCATATCGCCCTGGATGGGCCCAGGTCGTACGATGGCTACTTCAATCACCAGATCGTAAAAGCAGCGTGGTTGCAGCCTTGGCAACATACTTTGCTGGGCGCGGCTTTCAATCTGAAAAACACCGATTGTATCTGCATGACAAATCATTTCATATACCGCCGCATCATCCTGTGGTATATTTGCCAGTGTTAAATGAAGCCCATAGTTTTCTTTGGCAATATTAAAAGCTTTGCGGATACAGGTAAGCATGCCCAATGCCAGCACATCTATTTTCATAAAGCCGAGTGCATCAATATCATCCTTGTTCCATTCAATACAGGTACGGTCAGCCATACGTGCATTCATAATGGGGCATAGGTCAGACAGCTTACCATTAGTAATAACAAAGCCGCCGGTATGTTGCCCAAGCTGGCGTGGAAAGCCCATAAATTCCTTCGTGAGCTGAAGCACTTTATGCAGGTGTTTATCAGCAGGATTAAACCCTTGTCCGGTTAATTGTTTGCCTTCAAACCATTCATCTGTAAACTCCCAGAGAGACCCTGATAATTTATGAATGGTATCCACTGATAAACCCATTGCCTTGCCTATATCCCGGATAGAACCTTTCTGGTGTTGCTGCGTAACAGTAGCAACAATGGCTGCCCTGTCACGGCCATATTTTTGAAACACATACTGCATTACTTCTTCCCGGCGCTCGTGTTCAAAATCCACATCAATGTCCGGTGGTTCATTTCGGGCAGAAGAAATAAAACGTTCAAATAACAAATCGAATTTTGTAGGGTTAACAGAAGTAATGCCCAGGCAAAAACAAATGGTTGAGTTGGCAGCAGAGCCACGGCCCTGACACAATATATTCTGCTGTCTGGCAAAACGTACGATATCATGTACTGTAAGAAAGTAAGCCGCATAATTCATCTCCTCAATAAACACCAACTCATGTTTTATGGAAGTGCTTATTTTTTCAGGCAGCACATCTCCAAAAAATTGTTTGGCACCCTGCCAGGCTAAGAAAGTAATTTCTTCCTGTGGCGTGCGGCCATCGGTTGTTAACTCTACAGGATATTCATATTTTAATTCATCCAGAGAAAAAGTGCAGGCTGCTGCAATCTCCTGTGTACGTATGATTGCATCGGGATATTGCCTAAACAATCTAAACATTTCGGATGGTGGTTTTAAATATCTTTCAGCATTGGAATACAGTAAAAACCCCGCTGTGTGAATAGTGCATTTCTCCCGGATACAGGTTACCAAATCCTGCAACTGTCTTCTTTCAGTTTTATGATAATGTACATCATTTGTGGCCACCATGGGTATGTTTAATTCAGTCGACAACTGTGCAAGCCGGAATAAATATTTACTATCATCTCCCTGGTAAAGCCTGTTTGCAGCGATGTATACATCATCTCCCAGGGCCTGCTTGTATTCTTTTGCAGCAATTAAAAAAGAAGCATCAAATTTAAAGAAGTCATTTAATCCTTCAGGTGGCAACACAATAAACTTTACTCCTTTTGCATATTGGTAAACATCTTTTTTATAGAGGTGACATTCTCCTTTTTTAGCACGGCGGTTTCCTAAAGTAAGCAGGTTGGATAACTGCGAATAGGCTTTGATGTTAGTTGGATAAGCAAGTAAACTTATGCCATCTATTAAATCAAGGCGGCAACCAACAATAATACGGATACCATTTTTTTTTGCAGCAACATGGGCACGAACGATGCCTGCAAAACTATTTCGGTCAGTGATAGCTATTGTTGTGTATCCCAATAGCACTGCTTGTTCAACGAGTTCTTCTGGATGAGATGCGCCACGGAGAAAACTAAAATTTGATGTTACCTGCAGCTCTGTATAATTCATACCGGTTGTGTTTTACGCAAAAAATCCATGAATAAACCATTGATAAGATTTGGCAACATCATAATGCCCTGAGCGAAATAGCCAGTAACGATGGCCTTCTTCATCTTCCACATAATAATAGTCCCTGTGTTTACCCTCCTGCAGCCACCATTCCTGTTCAATTCTTTCCGGTCCATCAGCTTTGGCAATTGTATGCAATTTACCTTTGTACCTGAAATTCATAGGTGGGTAATCCGGTACAGGTGCAGTTACAGTGATTGGTTCAGGTTGCGGTAATAATTGCAATGGTCTCGGCTTTTCGGCTTTCCAGTGGGTAAGTATTGTTTCATGTAAAATACCCTCTTTAAAAGAATGTTCAGGCCAGTAATGTTCATCCGGAACATAACGGTGAATATGATGGGTTCCAATCTTTCCGCCTATCCTGTCCAGCAGTTCGGCTAAACCAATATCATCTAAACCACTATTACTTTCAAAAAGTTTTTCCTGTACCGGTGAAAGTTCTTCTACTATTGGTGCTTCAAGGATAAACAACTCTATCCCCAACGCAGGTTCAATGGTGGCAATCTTATCTTCAAATAATTTAAATAAATGCCTGCTATTGCAGGAAGGACGATTGGTGCCAATCTCAATTGTTTTAATTTTTCCATCTACCCGGCAGCATTTTAATATCGCTTTTCGAAGACCCTTTTCTTCTTTTAAAAAACGTAGGCATAAAGCCTCCAGTAATCTATGCAACGCAATTTCAATACCTGTTGCTGTTACAATTGGTTCAAGGCAGGGTAATCTTTCCAGGTACAGTACTACAGGTATAACCGGTTCAATTATTTCGTCTGTACAACCTATTGCCTGGTCTAACCGAAGTAATAATTCTTTTCCAAAACGCCTGCGCAATGCCGTGCGGGGCATACTGATAAAATGTTGTATTTTACGGAGGCCCAGCTTTTCTAAGCGTTCTATTGTTGCCGGTTCCAGTCTAAGTGCAGATGGAGGCAATGAAAGCAATGCTGCTGTTTGCTGTCCATTTTCAATAATTAAATGGTTGCTTCCAAAGCGGGCAATCGCCCATGCAGTGCCAATAGTATCTGCCATTGCACATTGTGTATGATAACCGAAATAGCTTAAGCGTTTAGTAATGGTAGCCAGGTATTCGTTTTCACCTCCCCAAAGGTGCGGACAGCCCGAAACATCCAGTATCAGCCCATCTGGTAAATCAATTGCTGCTAAAGGCGTATAACGGATGCACCACTCCGCAAGACCTGTTAATAATTTAGCAGCTCTTTCCGGCTCCTCATCAAAATACAGCAAACCAGGAATGAAAGCTCTTGCATCGGCTAACAGCATATTGGAATTTACGCCCTGTTTTTGAGCCAATATATTTGCCGAGGTTATAATCATTCGTCCATGATCTTTTGTAACTATAACAAAAGGCAGTTCTTTTAAACCATGCTGGCGACGGATTAACCAATCCGTATTAAGATGACGGAACCATATAGACACAAAACGTTTACCCATATTACCCCGTTTTTTGTTGTAATTGTGGGGGAATAACCGCCAGTTTATAAATATGCCTGAAGCATCCTGCACTATGTTCTATCTGCCAGTTACCTGGCTTACCGTTTCTGACTTTTAACAAATCTACATTCCACCGGGGGAAACCTACGCCGGGTAAGCCATCTTCAAACTCACTGGATAAAGCTGTAATCTTCCATCGGGTAACACAGGCTGTAGTGGTTATACTTTGTGGATTATTACGAATGACGAAGCCTGTAACCTGGCTTTTTTCGACTGCTAATTGCAGGCGCCTTGATGCAGTAAAATTCAGTTCTTTTATTTCGCCGATCACTGCTGCAATGCCCGCACACTTTAAAGATTCTTCCATGGTCCACAGCATTTCTTTTTCTTTTTTCAAATCAATAAAAATGATTTTATCAGGTACAATACCAAATGATTTTAAGCCCGGAGGAAAAATGGTATGGGCGGAACCAATCCAGATAACTACACCACCGTTTTGCATTAGCGGAGCAAATATGCCTGCTATAAAAGCGCTTGTTACAGCAACATCTTCCCTCCCTCCGGCAATAAATTCGTGTATGGCTCCTATAGGAAATGAATTACCGGGAAAAGCATTTTTTAACGGACCAATTATTTTATCCAGGGCAGTATTATTCAATCCTGTTTTAATTCCCTGCAAGGGCAAAATATCCTTTTGCAACCTTGCAATAATATCTGCTTTTGATGCTGTCATTGATGTAAACTATTACTAAATAATTAGTAAAATTACTAAATAATTTAGCATAAATACTGATTTTATATTTTTCCGTTCATAAGTAATTTGTAAACAGAATATTAACTGCCTTTATTATGTTTGTAATCCCTGCTCCTCTTCTACATTTTTGAAAATAACCCACCTATACGGCACCTTATAACTTTTTTAATAAACGAAAATATTGTGCCAACTCATAGTTATTTTACAGGTATGGAATTTAAAAAAAAACAGGGTAATCCATATCCGGTTTTGGGTAAATTATATAATATTAACAAGGCGATTGTTACCACAGGAAAGAAAAAAAATAGTTACAGAAAGAAATATTTTAAGGCTGTATAAACCAGCAATTGATGTAAAAAAAAATACAGAAATTTTAAATAATTTGGAATGAATCATTTTACGATTTACGAATAACATTGATTTATTTTACACAAAGGTTTTCCAATGAAGAAAAGGAGCAACATTTGTTTACGGATAAAGAACTTTTTTGAAGAAGTATCCTTATCGTTGGTTTTACTGATATTTATATTTGTGGTGTGTATGTTGTGTTTGTACGCAGTGGCAGATATGGTTTTTGAAGATAATAACCCTTCTTTTGATAGGCATGTTTTTACTTCCATTTTACCCTACATTAATGCTGCTAATACGGGGATGATGCAAGTAATTACTTTTTTTGGCTCGGCTCAATTTTTAATACCTGCCAATATTTTACTCATCCTTTTTGTGCTCTTCATAAAAAAGCAACAATATGATGCATTGAAAATTTCCGCCATTACAATTATTGGTACTGCAGTACTGTTTTTGTTGAAATTTCTTCTCCAGCGGCAGCGGCCGTTGCTGCCATTAATTGCAAAGGCACATGGTTATAGTTTCCCAAGCGGTCATTCTTTTAGCAGCATTGTTTTTTATGGTATGCTTGCTTATATTGGCTATAAAAATATAAAAAATAACTTTATAAAATGGAGTTTGATTGTATTGCTTTTTATGCTGGCAGGTATGGTTGGCTTTAGCAGAATTTATTTAAAACTACATTATGCCAGTGATGTTATTGCAGGTTTTAGCCTTGGAATAATATGGTTATTGCTGGCTAAATGGATTCTATTTGGTAAGGTGAAAATACCTGCTGAATAAAACTTAGCTTTCTATCATGTTGAATACTTAATGTTATTGAATATTTAATAAGTCATTAGTTATTGGAAGTACCTGGCCGCATTGACGGAAAATTTTAGAAATATTATTAAACAATTGAAAAAATAAAATACTATTGTTAAAATACTTCGATGCGGACAATTGACTGGTCTCAATACGGTAATTCAAGCTACGGACTTTAGTCCGAGGCTTTAGCTTCTACAAACCTAACTAAATTTGTAGGATTCAAAATATTAGAAAAGGTAATCATAGTGTTTATCAATTGCATGTTCAGTTAGTATGGGGTACAAAATATTTTTATAAGTTTTACGAGGTGATATCCAAATTCGATGCAGGGAGTTAATCCGTCAGACTTGTGATAGTTTAGATATACAAATACTGAAATGAGTTGTAAGTAAAGATCATATTCATTTGCATTTAAGTTACCCTGCCAAATTAAGTATAAGTGAAATGTTGAAGCGTTTAAAAGGTAGGAATGCAAAAATATTGTTAGTGGAATATTCAGAGTTAAAGAGGAGGTATTGGGGTGGTCATCTTTGGGGAATAGGTTACGGAGTGCCATCAGGAAATAATAGTTCACCAATCCATACGAATAAAATTGTACGGTGAATCATTGCAAAAAAAAGTAAATGCAATAATGGGATTATTTTTATAAAAAAGCGACAAGGATTAATCACTATTTTTATTCCACAGCACACAGTTCTTTATCACTTTTTTAGTTTTATTTAGCAGTCTTTTTTAGAACCTTTTTTAAATCGTTTTTTAGGGAGTCAATTTGAAATGGCGGCAGGGGCTCAATTTGCATGGATTTTCCACTTTTAATGGAAATATGTCTCGTCCTGAAATAACCTTACATGTGGCCCAATCTTTTCATTTTAGTGATCTAGGAAAAAATACCGGTTATCAGAAATTCTGAACCAACGGTACCTTACAACTTATGGCAGACTGGCCGCACTCGATCAAAAAAAAATAAATAATAACCAGTTCCTGATGACCGAAGCTTTTGCATTATAAGTTGAGCCTTTTTAAATTCGGGGGCTCAGCTATACGACTAAATGTTAGCTGATGTTGTTTTTTCTATCTTTAGTTAATAAATTTCGATTGTCAAAAATATATGTGGTGTTTTTGTCTGCCATCCAATCAATTAGTTTTAAAACTCCAATTATATTTAAAGCTATTCCAAGTAAAATACCAATTAAAAAGTCTTTGGTTATAACCAAATTGTCTTCATCAATAATTTTAATAAAAAAGTAAATACATGGTGCAAAAAATAGTAAACTTGTTAACTGTCCTGCATTGTAAATAGTTTTTCCTTTAATGTTAAAAACTATCGTATGAGCAATTGTATTTCCAAGCGACACCATAATTGTTGCCATCCCTAACCAAACAGCTTCTTCTGCAAACAGGGCTGCAATAAAATAAGATAGCCAACCAATAAAAACATTAATGTAAAGCGAAGTATTAGTATTTAAAGGGTATCGGTCGGGTATTTTGCTTTTATACATTACCGTGTTAATCATTCCTGGAAATGTTCCCACAAATCTATATTCTTCCAACTGATGAAAGAAAAGAGATGTCAAACTTAACCACATTAAAAGTTGGTAGTTGGTCAATGTTTTGAAATTTAAATAAATAAATCCCAAAACCAAAATTGATAAGAATCCTCCAATGTCAAACCAGTGTTTTCTTAGAAATTTCATTATTCATTTAATTTGTCATGTTGTTGGTCAATAAGTAGTAATGTACTTTTTTATTTTAACCTTCTCTCCTATTACCTTCAATTTATCGTTAATCTTTTGCTCCCGGTTCGTAAGTACAGTTTCAAGAGCAAGATCAATTGCCCTTCGCAATGGTCTGCTGATGGACATAATTACTTGGGTCTTTGTTTTTGTTGTTGATTCCAACCTCAAAAAATTACCATCCACATGTGATTTGTCGAATTGATACCAGCCAGATATTTTCAATCCACAGTAACACGCAAAGAAGAACCAGACAGCAGCATT
>NZ_JACMOO010000179.1 GCF_014377975.1 Ferruginibacter sp. | reverse complement strand
TGGTCAAAAAGAACCTCCCTCTTCTGCACGTTTTGTTGACGGTGGAATGCTTTCCAATTTTCCTATCAATCTTTTTTACAATCCTAATGTTGTTGTTCCCCGCACGCCCTCGTTTGGTATAGACCTGGATGATGCGCAGCCTGAAGATAAGAGCATGCATGCCTCTGGCTGGAGCCTTGCCGGTTACTTTGGAAGAATGTTTAACACCATTCGCTATTACTACGATAAAGATTTTTTAATAAAAAACAAAGTGTATGAAAAGGGAATTGGAAAGATTAATGTATCGGAGTACAACTGGCTCAATTTCTTTCTCACTAAAAAAGATAAGCTGGATATGTTGCTAAAAGGTGCCGTGGCAGCCACTGATTTTTTAATGGATTTCGACTGGCAGGGGTATAAAATGGCCCGTGCCGGTATGCAGGAGCAAATGAATAATACAAAACCTGTTGTAAGTAATGTAGCGCAGCACGAAACCATAAACGTATAATTTAATTTTTATGCAACTTCATATAGCAAATGGGTGGCTGGTATTCTGTATTACGTTTGGAGTAATGTTGTTTACCACTTTTATTATGGGCCGTTTAGGCAGGTATTTTTACACCGAAGATGTTGTGCTTCGCCGCTTTAGTATTATGGACCTTCAATGGCCGGGTTCTGCATTGGAGTTACAAAATCTAATCCATGGCATATATCGGTTGCCTGCTAAAAGAAGCACAACAGTAATCAGCGCTTTAAAAAAACACCTGTATGCAGACTTTTTATTCATGCCTGCTGCATACGGTTCCATTTTTTTGTTGTGCATGAAGATCTCATGGAAGATGGACTACTTTGGACCAGAGATTTTTGCCTTTCTTGCATGGTTACAGATCATACCTTTTATGCTAGACATCTATGAAAATATTTATCTTCTTCAAAAACTAAAACCCGATTTTAAAAAGACTAGCGATGAAACTTTTAAACGGATGCAACGGGTTGAAATCATTAAATGGGGAATACCGTTAGGATCATTAATTCTTGCTTTATCCGCTGTTTTGTATTTCTGGTTAAATGGTATGTACGACAAAGGGTCGTTGCTATATGTGGGAATACTTATAGGAGAAGTATTGTTTTTTCTGTTAGCAGGAAAGATGGCAGCTAAACTGATGAAAGCGGGTTAGTGAGTCTTAAGTTTTAAGTAATAAGGTGTAAGAAATAAGTTCTAAGTAGTGAGTTGTAAGAAATAAGTTTTAAGTACCATGTTGTAAGTAGCATGAAGGAAGACGAAGGCTGGAAGTTTTTAGATATACAGGTGAAGGAAATATTAATCATTACACTATCATGGCCGGGCATAAAATGCATCAGGAAATATCCCTAAGAATTATTTTGGAAAGTCCTTTAACAGGAGTTGATTTTGGAATTCAGAAGGGGAGTGGAAGTAAGTATGAAACCATCCAAAAGCAAAGGTCCGGTTCTACGGATCTGTGCTTTGACTTGAAAATCTCATTTAAAGAATCCAAAACAGGCCTACCTGATTTTTCGGGTCCACTGGTGCAGGGGCCATTATCGGAGCGCTTTATTTATGTTGACATTGGCACTTGTGCCGGACAATTGGATTCGCTTTGGAGCCGCCGGTTAAAAATTCCTTTAAGAGATATTTCATTTGAAACTATTGAGCTTTTATTGGCTGACTCATCTTTAATACTGGAAACCAGGGTGCCGGGGACTGCTAAAGACGGGGGACCAAATTGCGCTACAGTAAAACCTTTCCCTGGCTGGTATTTAATCTCAAAGGCGTAAATACTTACGATATAAAAGCTACCATGTCCCCCTCATCGTTTTACCAATCCATTAATCCCCATTTGGCAAACAAATTTTAGCCCTGCATAATATTCCTTCTTGCTGAAATAATAATAGAGTTTGTAAGGCACGATATTATTAGCAATTTCAGATATCTATAATATTTTATAAAATGAAACCCAACGATGATAATGCAGCATTGCCTGCAAGCGAACGTCCTTTTAGAATCCTGATCATTTCCGGCTCCGGGCGGCGGCAATACAACTGCCCTGGGGTTGATGGAAAATCAAGAACACTTATGCTTAAGATGGCAGACATGCTGCCGAAGGATTGGGAAATAGATTATGAAGACCTGGGCAATGTTTACGGCAGGGCAAAAATACAATCTTGTAATGCCTGTGTGTCTACCTCGATGGCGCTTTGCGTATGGCCCTGTAACTGTTACGAAAAAAATAGCCGGATGGAAAAAGACCTGATGTGGGATTTAGATATGTATGCCCGGCTTGATATGGCTGATGCATGGGCAATCATAGGACCCATTAACTGGTACGGTCCCAGCAGTAATTTAAAATTGATGTTTGACCGGTTGGTTTGTATGAATGGTGGCAATCCGGATGAGAACCTAATTGATCATAAAGACCCTGAAAAAGCTATGGCCCTGGAGCATACAGAACAGTGGGAACAACTTAGTGTAAACCATTTGGAGGGTAGAACAGCAGCATTTTTTT
>NZ_JACMOO010000022.1 GCF_014377975.1 Ferruginibacter sp. | reverse complement strand
TTGGTGATGCAGAGTTTCAAAAAAAGTGTTTGGGCAAAATGCAGGAGGTAGCTGGTAAAACGGGCCGAACTGTTTTGTTTGTAAGCCACGATATGGCGGCAGTTAAAAACCTTTGTACACGGGCTATTCTTTTGCAAAAAGGTAGTATTACTTACGAAGGTCATCCTAACGATGTGGTGGATTATTACCTTAAAAATGCGGCCATGATACAGAACGATACTACTGGTTTATCGTTTAAAAACAGGCAGGGCAATGGCAAATTTTTAGTTACCAATTTTGAGTTTTTAAATGCAGCCCACCAGCCGTTAATGGTATTGGAAACCGGTATGGATGCATTCCTAAAAGTGTCTTATAAATCATTGGAAAATAGCCCCAACCCGGTTGTAAATATTTTAATAAGAAATAGCTACCAGCAAATTATTGGTAACCTTTTAACCCGTATGGCATTCCCTGGTGTCCTAAAACTTACATCAGAAGGTTCGGTGCTTTGCCACATCCCAAAACTGCCTTTTTTACCCGGCAGGTATACCATCGATATTACTTTAAAACACGACTATGATGTTACGGATCATATAGAAGGATTAACCGTTATGGAGGTAGAAAAGGGTGACTTTTATGGTACCGGTAAAGTGCACGAATCAATGAAAGATGGTTTACTAATTGACCATCAATGGCAGGTAATATAGTCAGCATGTTTAGAAAGAGATTATTAGTAACCATCAGCATTAGCTTTTCCATCAGGTATTTATATAGAACCGGCATGTTGCACCAGCTACAAAACTTTGCTGACGTGGTGATCGCAATAACCTGGAACGAAGAAGCTTTGATAAATGAGTTAAGAGCAGATGGATTTGAAGTACACCTGGTACCCGAATCGAAGAAGGGAGTTGTGTATGAGACAGCCCGAAAACGCATGGATTACTGGTTTACTTTCTTCAGGCTAAAAAACAACCGCCGTGCACAGGAACAGTACCTCAACCAATTCAACAGTATAAAGACCATCCTTTTAAATAAAGTAAGGCGTAAACTCAATTATGCCCGTTTTTACCTTCCTGGTTATACAAAAAAAATATTTAAGAAAGAAGAGGAGGCCCTCGGTGCAGATACCAATTTTAAAGAGATGCTCACCCTGGTGGATTCACTTAACATTGATGCAGTACTTTCGGTTACTCCGTTTCATGCACAAGAGGATATTTTGCTGAGGGCTTGCAGTTATCGCAACAAGCAAATGATTGCCTCCATTTTGTCGTTCGACAATATAACCAAGCGGGGATGGATGCCGGTGATTTACGATACTTACCTGGTGTGGAATAAATACAACCACGAACAAACGCTTCGCATGTACAAAGAGATTAAAAATCCATCAAAAGTTCATGTAGTGGGGGCAGCCCAATTCGACTTTTACTTCAATCCTTGTAACCTGCTTTCAAAACAGGCATGGTTGCAAATAGTGGGCATTGCCGCTAACGAAAGAAAAATTATTTTATATGCAGGAGGCCCCGGCACTTTATTTCCAAATGAGCCACAATACCTTAAGCACATTTTAAATGCTATTGATAGTGGTGAAATAAATGGTGACCCACTCGTTTTATTTCGCTGTCACCCGGTTGACAACTTAAACAAATGGAAGAGCTACGTAGGCGAACACAAAAACCTGGTATATGATATTTCGTGGACAGGTAAAGAGAAGTTGCAATACTCAAACATTACCACTGAAGACATTAAAAAGTTGTGTTCTACCCTGGCATATACTGATGTGCACATTAATTTATGTTCAACTATGACCGTGGATGGCAGCGCATTTAAAAAGCCGCAAATCGGACCTTATTACGATGAGGTTAACCCTGCAAAACAATACTTATTGCAGGGTATGTATCAGCAGGAGCATTTCAGACCCATAATAAATTGCCAGTCGCTAATGTTAGCCGGTTCAGAACAACAATTAATATCTTATATAAATACAGCTTTAACCAACCCCGATTCTGTAACCCAAAACTGTCAGAAAGTTTTAGAAGAAATTATTACATATACCGATGGCAAAAGCACCGATAGGGTAGTGAACATTATTAAAAATGCGCTTGCTTAATACTCAGCCTTTGAAGAAAAGACATAAAATATTATACATTCAAAAGCCACCCGGCGGTGGATCTGTTGTAGCCCTGTACGACATGGTTAAGATACTGGACAAAGAAAAATTTGAACCGGTTATTTTGAGTTACGAACTAAATAAATACACACAGGTTTTTAATGAGTTGGGTGTTAAAACCATCTTTTTAAATGTAAAAAAAAAGACGGTAACCGGTGTTGCTGCAAAACATAAAACGCCCCTTAAAATTTTTGCACCATTTAGAAAACTTAAAAGGCTCATTATTGATGACAGACGAAAATCAAGGCAAATTGCGGGCATTCTTAAAGAAAATAAGATCGATCTGATTCATCATAATAACGACATAAACGACAGCAGGCAGGGGATACTTGCTAACAGAAAATTAAGACTGCCACAAATTTGCCATTACCGCTCGTTAAAACCTTATCAAAAAGATCCTATCAATTTTGGCGTTGATTACTTTATGGCTAAAAATGTGAACTATCATATTTTTATTTCACATGCAGTTGCCACA
>NZ_JACMOO010000178.1 GCF_014377975.1 Ferruginibacter sp. | reverse complement strand
GCTTTGTAATTAAATTCTACGTTACCAAACAAATCATCCGTTTTTCCTTGTTGACGGTTATTGTCTTTTGCAAAATATGGCGTAAAATCAAAATTTGTCAAATAAGTAGTGTAATATCCACTAGGACTTGAAAAATAATCATTTCTCCAATCTGCAAATCTTGTTAATGGAACGTTACCCGGTGCACTTGTTACACCATAATAAACGGTTGAATTTGCAGTAGTTGTATTGCTTTTTGTTTGAGCATACCTTAAATTAAAGATTGCTTTAAACTTGTTATATTCCTTCTCAGATCTAAAAGTTGCTGTTCTACGTGTCAACTCATCACCTGGCATAATACCTTTAATGCTTACATTTTGACCACTAAGGTAAAAATCGCCTGTTGAGTAAGAAATATCTGTTTGATTGGTTACACCTGTGTTAAAGAAATTTTTTCTTTCGTTGGGAATGTAAGAATATTTTTGCTTTAGCAATTGCCCTTGAGGACCAGTCTCACCTAATGTTCTGATAGAACCATCAAACGGATCACCCCAGCTTTGTTGCTCAAAAGCCGTGTAAGTTCCTTCTCCAGTTCCAGGATCTTGATCATAACCTGAACCCCATCTGTCTTGGAATTTAGGCATATAATTAATCTTCTCAAATTGAGTAGAATGGCTTAAGCTAATCATAGGTTTAGCCTTACTTCCTTTTTTAGTTGTTACAATGATAGCACCATTCACACCATCCGGTCCGTAAATAGCAGTTGAAGTAGCAGATTTTAGAATTGTTACATCAGCAATGTCATTAGGATTTATTGAGGAGAAAAAACCCAATCCTATTGGCACACCATCTAAAACCAACATAGGCTGGTTATTTCCGGTTAAAGAACGAATACCTCTAAGAGTAATTCTTGTATCTTGATTAACACCACTGTTAGTTTGCTGAATATTTACACCCGCAACTTTTGCTGTTAAGCCTTGTGCCACATTAGTTGATCTACCTTGAGTTAATTCTTTACTTCTGATTGTTGCAGTAGCAACACCCAATGAAGATCTAGCTCTTTGCTGACCTAATGAAGTATTTACAATAATTTCTTGAAGGTTTGTATCAGTTGTTTTTAAAGTTGCTCCCACAAATACCTGATCTCCAACCGAAATAGTTTGAGTTTGAAAACCAGTTGAAGAAACAGAAAGAGTAGCACCATTATTTACTCTAATAGTGAAACCACCATCAGAATCAGTAGAAGTACCAGTTGTGCTTCCTTGAACTCTAATTGATGCAGCTGGAACGCCATTACCTTTATCATCCAGTATTTTTCCGGTCACCACGCGGGTTTGTGCGAATGCCAATACTCCAAAGAGCATGAAAATCACAAACAGTGATAAAATTCTTGTCATGAGCAATTTGTTAATGTTTAATGAATTGTAAAAATAAGGATATTTTTTATACGTAAAGAGATTGTTAATTAAAACAACTTTACGATTGTTAACACATAAATGACAATGCGAGAATAAGTAACGCTGCATAATTTAAAAAAAAATCAAAATTTAAATAATGCCTGCATTTTAAGTTCAGTTTTGTGGTTTTTATTGATCTCATCTAACGACGATCCGGTGTTGGTTTGATTCGGATAAATTGATTGTGATACCCGAACCCAGATGGTGAGCTTTTTTGTAAAATCATAGTTTAAATTAATATAATACCTGTAACCCTTTCCATAGAAAACGGGTATTGAAAAACTGTATAAAACATCATTTTCATAGGCATATAACCTGCTGTTATAGCCATCCGTTTCAAAATATTGTAACCGAATGTTTCCGGCCATTTTTTTCATGCCCGGATTGTACAAGACATCGGTGTACATCAAAAACCCGTTTTCAGACGCTTTGCCATTTTTGTCAAACCATACGGTTTCAATACGGCTCCTAAAAGTAAATGTGCTGTTTAATTTATAAGAGAATTGTGTTCTCCAGTTTTGTCTGGGCTGAGGCACAACAGGACTTAGTATTAATTCGTCAGGATTGTAGTTGATAGATTTTTTTTCAGATTTAAATCTGGTGTAAATTTCAAATAGTTTGTTGGGCTTGTAAGTAATCTGCCCCACATAATCAGATCCGGATGATGGCGCATTTACCCTAAATTTTAACCATGGAAATTTGTAAAGGTCTACATAACCATCAATTCTCCAAGCATCAGTAGGTTTTATGGTAATGCCTGAAAAAAATCCTTTTTCATTTGTGGGGTATGAATTTTCTGTAAATGCATTTGTGTAAAGCGATTGATAACCTTTGCTGATGTTTCTATAAACAAAACTCATATCCACATTTGCAGCAGTACTGATAAGTAAACCGTTAATAAAACCGGTATATTTTTTATTAGTAATAGCGGCCTCCCCAAAAAAATGCAAATTCTTTTTTGTATAGCTATAATCTGTACTGTAGTTACCAAAACTTTTTCCGGCTAATGCATAAAAATTATAAGGTTCAGCCTGTTTTTGCAAAGGGTATTTTAAACTGTAATGAATGGCATTTAGGCCCACATGCAAACTTTTTAATTGGTATGCAATATTTCCACCAAAAGCCAGCTGCCTTTGTATGCCTTTATCTGCCACTTCGCTTTTGGTACGGTGAAAGCCTGAAATTTGGAGTGATGAGATAAAATCATCCTGCGTTTGTGAGCTATCCCCTGCTGAAAAATTAGCATCAACATTTCTGTAAGAAGCAAAAAAGGTTCCTTCCCAGTTCTTTTTTGCAAGGGTAATGCCCACGCCTCGGTGAAAATTTATTTCTCCGGCAGAATTATAAGGTCGTAGAACATCTGCCTGCCTTTTAATGGATAAAATATCAGGACTTTTTTTAAAAGCAAGACTCATCCATTGCGTTAAACCCTGCCCCATGTTTACGGTATAATCTCCTATTGCCAGCGATTTTATGATACCGATATTTTTGGCAAAAAAATGAAAAGAATAAAAATCAAATCCTTGCTTTTGAGCTCCCTTAAAAAACTGTTCACCGCCATCTTTTTCTCCCACAATGCCATATTGCAAGCTGTTTTTATAATTATACCGATACCTAACAAGTAGCCTTTGGGGAGAACCTCGATAAAAATTTTTGCCTGAATTTGGATCTACCAAATAACCTTTTGATGGTTCAACAATTTGAGAGAACCTTAATAAAATAGTTTTATCACCATTTTTGAGCCTCTCATTGAGTGAAGCAAACAAGTCAGCATTTTCTACAATAGCTATGTATGGTCTTAATCTTTGAATAATAGCTATATCAAAACCAGGCACAGCCTGAAGTTCATAAATATTTACAAAATTACCCAGCAGAGTTCTATAATCGATAATGTTTTGTACCTGTATGGGTGATAAAATTCGAAGCCCCGATAGTAATGATGCACTCGCAGTGTTTATGTTGATAGGATGTTTTTGATACTGAATCATTTCCTGTAAATAGGAATCATCTTCAGTTTCAGCATCAGCACTGTTTTCGGTAATATTTTCTAACTGCTGTTCTACATTGCTGTTAGGCTGTACCACAGGTCTGGTAGGTAATTCTCGGGTTTGAGCTTTACAAATTATGAGGATAAAATAAAAGATTAAAGTAAGGAGACATTTTTTCATTTGCTCATTTCCTTAAAATTATAAATCAGTAAAATTGCCGGCGAAACGCCGAGTTGTGGATGTAAACTTGCAGC
>NZ_JACMOO010000001.1 GCF_014377975.1 Ferruginibacter sp. | reverse complement strand
TTGGCAGAGTTGATAACTAATCACATAATTACAACTAAAATTCCAAAACCGCTTTTATAAAAGTTACCCACAGGTATGCAGCAAAAGAGAGCGATGCAACGATGATGATCATAGCTTCTTAGCCTGGACAAAAAATATTTTTCAATCAGCACCAAAACAAAAAAGGCCATCACTTAATATGTGACGGCCTTTATAATTTATTTTATTGCTTGATTTTTACCAGCTTCCGCTAGATCCGCCACCACCAAAACCTCCTCCTCCAAAACCACCAAATCCGCCACCACCAGAGCCACCGCCGCCGCCGCCAAAACCACCACCTCTGCCTAATCCCCCGCCAAGCAGGCTCCCTAATATAAACGGCACAGCACCACCCCTGCTCATATAAGAACCACCACCACCACCGCGGCCGCTAATGGCTAAGAATGCCACAATAAGTATGATAATAAAAATTATTTTTCCAAGGCCGGAGGCATTACCACCTCGTTTGTTATAATTTTCGGGTGCTTTAAACTCCCCTTTGGTAGCCTGTATAATTGCATCTGTACCCTGGCTGATTCCAGAATAATAATCATTGCCTTTAAATTGAGGAACAATGATGTTATCGATAATTTGCTGACAGGTTAAATCGGGCAAAGATTTTTCAAGCCCATAGCCTGGCGATATATTGAGTTTTCTATCCTCAATAGACACCAATAATATTACACCGTTATTACTTTTTTTATTTCCTACACCCCATTTTCTTCCCAGTTCATTGGCGACATCGGCTATATCTTTTCCTCCCAACCGGGGTATAATAACTACCGTTACCTGATTGGTAGTAGTATCATCAAACTGGTACAGTTTCCTTTCAAGTGCCTGGTTTTGATCGGCCGTTAAAATGTGGGCATAATCGTTTACCAGCTTTGGCGGATTGGGCGGTGTATTGATTACTTTATCAAGAGAAAAATCTGATCCCTGCTGGGCCACCGTCACTAAAGAAAAAAAAACAAAGAATAATATGGAGGTAATTTTTTTCATGCTACTGATCCGGTAACGGAAAGTATTTTTAAAATTTCAAAATTGTTTCAATGAGGAAAGACGATCTCTTTTTATTTGCCAAATACAATTTCGTCGGGCAATTCATTTTTATCAGTGACACTATTATAAGGAAATTTTTCTTTTAGTGTTTGGCCAATATGTTGAACGCATTGTTCAATTCCGTTGCTGATATTGTCTTTGGAAAAATGGGCTATCATATTTTTTACTTCACTGTCCCAGTAAGCTGCGCCCACTTTTTTATAAATACCTTCATCGCCAAATAAAGCCAGTTCTTTATCCTTTATAGCAATGTATAAAAGTACCGCATTGCGGTCATCTGTTTTTTCCATTTTTAATTTAAAGAAAATTTCAGATGCCCTGTCCATTACATTTACAAGTGGATTTCTGCTTTCAACATATACCCGAACTTCTCCACTGGTTTCCTTTTCAGCATTGCGGATAGCCTGCACTATCTGCTCATTGTCTGTAGCAGAAAAAAATTTTTTCGGTTTATTAAAAAATGAAAATATGCCCATGGTAATTCATTAAAATTTTATTTCTACTGATCTGTCTGCACCGGCATCTGACTGAAAGCCTTCCCTGGCTTTAAATCCAAAAATACCGGCCACTATTTTTGTGGGGAAACTTCTTACCGAACTATTGTAATCTGCAATGGCTACATTAAAATCTTTGCGGGCAATTTTTATTCTTCTTTCCGTTCCTTCTAATTGTGTTTGCAAGCCTTTAAAAGCCGCAGCCCCCTGCAGTTCGGGATATTTTTCTACTGTAATTAATAACCGGTTGGTTGCAGCAGCAAGGCCATCCTGTGCTGCAGACTGCTGCTTAAAATTTTCGGCAGTCAAGTCACTTCCGGAAACAGTTACTGCTGAGGCTTTAGCTCTTGCTTCGGCCAGTTGCTGCAAAGTTGTTTGTTCAAAATTGGCTTGCCCTTTTACCACATTTACCACGTTTGGAATAAAATCAATTCTTCGCTGGTAACTATTCTGCACTTCGTTCCATTGCAATTTCACGAGCTCTTCTTTTTTAACCAACCCATTATAAGTAGTAATTAAAAAGATACCCAGTAAAACAATGATGCCTCCAATTATGTAACCCGACCGGCGTTTATTGTTCATGCGAAGATTACTTAAAATTTAACTTCAGGGGCTTTCTCTGCACCGGCATCTGCCTTAAATCCTTCTTTTGCTTTAAAGCCAAATAGCCCGCCCAAAATATTCATTGGAAAAGAACGAACATTAGTATTGTATGTGTTGATTTCATCATTGAAAACCTTACGGGAATTTTTTATGCCGTTCTCAATACCTTCCAACTGGTTTTGTAATTTCGTGAAATTTTCAGTTGCTTTTAAAGTTGGATAAGCTTCTACCGTTGCCAGTAAACGGCTTAGTGATCCGCTCAACTGACCTTGTGCAGCCTGAAATTCAGCAATCTTTTCTGGTGTAAGATTATCTGCATTGATATTTACACTGGTTGCTTTTGCTCTTGCGTTAACAACATCTGTTAAGGTTTTTTGCTCAAAATTTGCAGCACCTTTAACAGTATTTACTAAATTACCCACTAAGTCAGATCTGTTCTGATATTCGGTTTGTACGTTGTTCCATGCTTTTTTTACAGACTCATCCTGCTTTACCAAACCATTGTAACCATTACAGCCTAAGAAGCCAACAATTACTACGATGGCTAGAACTATTAATAATACGGGACTTTTCATGTTGATATGTTTTTGTTGTTAAGAATTTAAATATAATATTTTATCAGTTAATAAATGATTTAAAAATGAAGGTTGGTAAAAAGATAATAAATTAAAGGGTTTTCCACCGCATTCTTATTCTCAAGTGACGTACCCGTGATTTAAATATTTGAACAACTTTGTTAATAATTTAAATAATTTTTTATCCCTTTATTGCAGCAATACCGGGCAATACTTTTCCTTCAAAATATTCAAGCATGGCACCACCGCCTGTACTTACATAACTTACTTTATCTGCCAGCTTAAATTGATTTACTGCAGCAACACTATCTCCGCCGCCTACCAAACTAAATGCACCGTTTGCAGTAGCATCTGCCACAGCCAGGGCCACCGATTTTGTACCGTTCTGAAATTTTTCCATTTCAAAAACACCCATCGGCCCGTTCCATAAAATGGTTTTTGAATTACGAATCACTTCGCTAAAAATACCTATCGCCTTTGGTCCAATATCCAATCCCATCCATCCTGCCCGGATGCCGTCACTTGGGCAAATTTCCGTGTTTGCATCCGCAGCAAACTTATCTGCAATTACAGAATCTTCCGGTAAATGAATGCTTACATTTTTTTCCTTTGCCTTTTCTAAAATGTCAAGCGCCGTTTGCAGGCGATCATCTTCACACAAAGAATTACCAATATTTCCACCCCTCGCTTTTAAAAAAGTATACGCCATGCCACCACCAATAATAATGTCGGTAGCCCGTTGCAATAAATTTTCTATGATCATAATTTTGTCTGAAACCTTTGCCCCGCCAATAATTGCGGTAAATGGCTTTTCTGCCTGGTGCAATACTTTTTCTGCACTCAACACTTCGCTTTCCATCAACAACCCAAACATTTTTTTATCATTTGCAAAAAATTGAGCGATGACCGCTGTGGAAGCATGCGCTCTGTGAGCGGTACCAAAAGCATCATTAACATACACATCGCCGAGCTTGCTTAATTTTTCAGCAAAGGCTTTGTCGCCCATTTCTTCTTCTTTATAAAAACGAAGATTTTCCAGCAACAATACTTCGCCAGGTTTTAACATGTTCGCTGTAAGACTGGCTTGCTCTCCTATGCAGTCGTCAGCAAAAAAAACTTTAATGGTATTTCCGCCGTCAGCATTTATTAATTCATGCAAATGTTTCACCAAATGCTTCAATGAATATTTATCCGCCGGACCATCTTTTGGTCTACCGAAATGACTCATCAAAATAACACTGCCGCCATCTGACAAAATCTTTTTTATAGTAGGAATGGTGGCTGACATTCTTGTATCATCTGTAATATTAAACTTGTCATCCAAAGGAACGTTGAAGTCTACCCTTACCAGTGCTTTCTGTCCGGAGAAATTATGATCAGAAAATTTACTCATGTTGAATTATTTTATGTTATTTCTATAATAATAGTGTTGGTTTTGAACGACTCTTTTAATGGCATGGGTAAAATTTTCTGTAATATTATTTTCAATCCCGCTGTTAGAATAGTTTTGCATTATTAACCAAATTGATTTTGGAAGATGTTTGAGTGTTCCTGTATTTTTACGAAACAGCGAACATAAATGCAGTTCTAATATCGTCCTCTTCCAATACCGGGTGTTCTTCTAAATTCTGAGAATGAGACAACCTGTTGACAGTAATTCCAGTATATCTTTTGCATTAAACCTCATGCATCTGATGGAAGGTTTGCTTTACGTAAGATCCGAAATAACTGTTAGCCTCTTCAGTAATTCTATTTGCATAACATTTGTCTTACCTTATTAAGAGAC
>NZ_JACMOO010000177.1 GCF_014377975.1 Ferruginibacter sp. | reverse complement strand
TCTATATAACGTTCTACTCCAGAAAAATCAACAATTTCATCAAATTTTCTTTGTATTTCTTGCTTTCGCATTCCCAAGATGGCGCCATTTAAAAAGATGTTGTCTCTTCCGCTTAACTCTGGATGGAAACCGGTACCTACTTCTAATAAACTGGCAATCCTACCTTTTACTTTTAAACTTCCGGTGGTAGGCCCAGTAACACGGCTCAATATTTTTAATAGGGTACTTTTGCCTGCTCCATTGCGGCCAATAATACCTAACACGTCTCCATGATGTACCTCAAAGTTGATATCTTTTAAAGCCCATACATATTCGCTACTACCTTTTTGGGTACGGTCATTTTCTTCGCCAATTTTTAAATAAGGATCTTCCTTTCCTCTTACCCGATGCCAGGCACGGTTTATATCATGTGCAAAAGATCCGGTACCTACTGAACCAAGGCGATATTGCTTAGAGAGATTTTCTACTTTTATTACGGTACTCAAGTAAGTTTATTTGTTTTTTGCTGGATTGGATTTTTGTAAGCTGTTTATTTTATTGTGTGGCAAAAACCTGCGTTTAACTTTCTTCATATTTAAAGAACCTGTACTTTAATTTTAATATAGGTGTTTCGTTATAATTAAATGACAAGGCTGCAAGGCCAATGCTTAGCAAAGAATATAAAGGGAATTTTATTATCAAGGTATGCCAGTTATATTTTTGAAACTTACCTAAAAAATTACTATCTATTATATTTTTCGGAAGGAACTATGATAAGAAACGAAATCACTAACAATCAACTTTCTTTAACTTTCAACAATCAACTTTTAACATTCAAAGCCAAAATTTTATTTATCCGGTAATCATCCATTGAAGTTATTCAACTTTTCTAAATCCTTTATCTGCTGTTGGTAATACAGCGTTATTTACAATTGCTGATGCAGCTATTATGGCATCAGGTAGTTTTAGTTTGTATAAATTTCTAATTTCAATAATCTTATTACTAAGTGTACAACCTTCAACCACGAACCATCAACTTTCAACTTTCTTCAACCTTCAACAATCAACCTTGAACTTTCTTCAACCTTCAACCTTCAACTTTGAACTTTCAACCTTCAACCTTCAACAATCAACCTTCAACCTGTATTAAACAGTATCCATAAAAGTACGCTCCACTTTACTAAACACCAACATACCCACCAATAAAAATAGGGCAATAATACCACCGCTGTATAGAAGCCCTTCAACATGTACGGTACCTGATTTAAACAACGCAAAGCGAAATGCTTCTACAATGGGTGTTAAAGGATTCCAGGCAATCCATGCTGCAAAACTTTTACCTTTTAAAAAAGATAAAGGATATGCAATGGGTGTTGCATACATTAGTAATTGTACCGCAAAACCAATCAATACTGTAAAGTCGCGGTACTTGGTGGTAAGCGATGAAATGATAATGCCAAGTCCTAAACCTAAGCCTGCCATCATCAGCACCAGTATTGGAATTAATAACCAATTAACACCAAAATAAAAATGATGGCTCTTTATACCATACCAAACCATTACACCCAACAACAGTAAAAATTGAATACCAAATTTTACCATATTACTTAATACGGTACTAAGCGGTATAACAAGCCGGGGAAAATACACTTTACCAAAAATACCAGCATTGGCAACAAAGGTGTTGGAGGTGGCGGTTAAACAGGCACTAAAATAATTCCAGATTGTTATGCCACTCATGTAAAATAAAACAGGTTCCAGCCCATCGGTAGAAATATTGGCTATTTTTCCAAACACCAGTAAAAAAACGATTGTGGTAAAAACAGGTTGTATAAAATGCCATAATGGGCCAAGAATGGTTTGCTTGTATTGCGCTGCAAAATCTCTTTTTACAAATAACCATAACAGGTCTCTGTATTTCCAAACCTCTTTTAATTGCAGGTCAAAAAAAGCAGCTTTTGGTTCCAGTATAAGATCCCAGTGTTCGTTATCTAATTTGTATTCGGTGTGCGTTTGCATTGCAATTGAATGATGTAAAATGAAAGACTACCAATGAAAAGAAAAACTCAGCATATTGATGTTACAATTACTGATATTATTATGAATGCGCATCCGTAATTATTTTTTGTTGCTGCAATTAAATAACTTTTATGCTACCAGTTATTTTTGTAACAACCTCCTTTTCTAAACGATATGTTTCTCCACTTTCGGGGCAAACTGCTATGCCCGCTGTTGAAAAAGAAAGTGTATGTCCATACTCACTCACCCAGCCTTTTTGAAGGGCAGGATTCCCCATCATTAAAGCATAGGGCTTTACCGGTTTGGTTATTACACTACCTGCACCAATCATACAATATTCCCCCAATTCATTACCGCAAACAATGGTGGCATTGGCGCCAATGCTGGCTCCCTTTTTTACCCGGGTTTTTTTAAACTGGTTCTTTCTTTCAATGGCGCTGCGGGGATTGATAACATTGGTAAATACCATGGATGGTCCCAAAAAAACATCGTCGGCACAAATAACCCCGGTATAAATGGATACATTGTTTTGCACTTTTACATTATTGCCCAGCACTACTTCGTCGCCAATAAAAACATTTTGGCCAATAATGCAATTGTTGCCAACGGTGCAACCAGTCATGAGGTGCGTGAAATGCCAGATGCTGGTATCGTCGCCGATTGTACATCCTTCTTCGATAATGGCAGTATCGTGTTTGAAGTATTTAATTAATTGTAAGCTTTTTAATAATTGATAATTAATAATTAATAATTTTCACACTATGCAAATTCACTACTCACTACTCAATACTCACTACTTACTATTCCCCCCAAAATTCCCTTCAGCTTTTCCTTATATACTTCAAAACTAAAATTTTGCATTACTTCCTGGTGGTTAGGGATATATTTTTCGGTGTTGCTTAATACTTCAACAAGGGCATGGGTAATTTGCTGCTGGTTATCCGGATCAACCAGTAAACCAAGATTTCCGTTTTTTAATGCATCGGCAGAACCATCCTTATTACCGGCAATAACTGGTTTTCCATAAAACATGGCTTCAATAAAAACAATGCCAAAGCCCTCCTTCTGGCTGGGCATAATGTATACGTCGGCCATAGCATAATGAGCTGCCAGTTCTTCATCGGCTATAAAGCCTGAAAAAACAACCTGGTTTTGCAAGCCTAACCGTTTTATAACTGTATCAAGCCTGGCCTTTTCAATGGCATCATATTTACCTACCAACAGGTATTTAATTGCAGGGTGTGTGTGTCTGAGTTCATAAACAGCCTGTATTACCTGGTCGTAGCCTTTATATTTTTCTTTGCTTGCCAACCTGGTAAGGGTTAATAAAACCATATCACTGGCATCTATACCATAACGGGCAAGCAGGCTGTTGTCTTTTTTTGTTTGCTTTGGTGGAGGTAAAAATGGGTCAAGGCAATTGTTGAGTATGGTAAATTTTTGTTCGGGAAGCTGGTACATTTCCATCATCTTCTTTTTTGTAAAATCGCTTACCGGTATTACCTGGTCACAGCGCTGCAGCATCCTCTTTTTCCATCCTGGAAAACTGCTCCATACTTCTATACCATGTGCAATTAAAATTACTTTAGTTTTTGGAGAAAATAATTTGATAAAGTATCCTACGGTCAATAAATTAACATGGCTTAAAATAACTATTTGGCTGTCTATGCCTTTATGTATGGCAGCATATAAAAAACGGATGCGTTTTTTTGCAAAGCCCGAAAAGATGGTTTCCGGAAAATAGGTGGTATTAATATTTGCAGGTTCATCGTATAATGAAAATACCTTTATCCACTGAATGTATGATTCGCCGGATAATTCATACAACGCCTTACCTGCAAGGCGACATACCTTTTCAATACCGCCCGTGGCAGAAAATACCCTTAGCGTTAAAAATAAAACCCCCGTACTATGCATCTGTATGATTTTCCATTAAAAAAACAGTTAAAAACTGTGACCAATGCAGATTACCTTCCATAAATTTTTTATGGTTATCTATACTTTTTGCTCCTGATTTACCTTCAGCATATTGATCCTTTGTCAGCCAGTCTTTAAAAGGAAATGTAAACCCCATTTTAGGCCGGTTCCATATCTGCTCCGGTAATTTATGTATAAAACTATCTATCAGTAATTGTTTTTTAAATGCGCCTGGATACTTAATATCACTGCATATTTTAAGGGAAAGTTTTAAAAATGCAGCTTCCAAAAAGGGAACCCTTATTTCTACTCCGTTTGCCATACTCATTACATCAACATCCCTTAAAAGCTGGTTCTGCATATATAAATTAGCTTCTAACCAGCTCGCCTGATTTTTGGGGGTTAAATTGGTAATATCCGGTAACTGTGGCTGCGTTTCCAGTATGCGCCAAACCTCTTGTTCCTCCACATTTAAATAGGCGGCAATTTCGCTGGGTATAAACTGGCCCCTTAAAAAAAGATACATGCCCACCGAACCCGGTATGCTGAGGTAGCAAAGACGGCGCAGGGCTTTTAAACCTGTATACCGGCCTGCCCTTAATAAGGCATTTGGGAGATGTTGTTTTGCTGCCAGGGCCGGTTGTATCCGGCTAAAAGAAGGATAACCGCCATACAACTCATCTCCTCCAATACCCGACAGCACTGCTTTTAAACCCCGCTCACGGGCATATTTACTTATAAACCAAGTGTTGATGCCATCACAACTTGGCAGGTCCATTGCCCTGATGATACCCGGCAAACCGGTATGAAATTCTTCTTCGGTCAGCAGTTGCTGATACTGGTTTCCATTTAATTTCTGTTGAACAATATCCTGGTATTTTTTTTCCGAATAATTACTGTCATCAAAATAAAGAGAGATCGTTTTTAACTGATCCTGGTATTCGTTGGCCAGCAGTGACACAATACTTGAGTCCAGCCCTCCACTTAAAAATACGCCAATCGGGGCATCTGATAATAAGTGACTTTTTATTGCCTTTGCCAAAGTTTGTTGTATTAGCAAAATAGCTTCCTCCCGGTTATCTATTTGCTCCATATAACTATACCGGTTAAACGCCTGTTGCTGAATTTGGCCACTTGAAAGGGTATATTTTAAATACCATCCCTTTTTAAGTGGCTGAACATCGATTAAAGTAGTAACGGGTTCGGGTAAATGTCCATAAGCCATTAAATATACCTGCCAGTAAGGATTGGGCGTTTGCAGGTAAGGAATACTTTTAAACGCCCTTACTTCGGATGCAAAAGCAAGCCCATTTTTAGTATGTGCAAAATATAAAGGCTTTATGCCGGCAGCGTCTCTTACAAGAAAAAGATGCCCGCTTTCGTTGTCCAGTAATGCAAAGGCAAACATGCCATTGAATTTAGCAAATGCTTCAGTACCCCAGGTGGCAAATGCAGCCAGTATTACTTCTGTATCCGAAGTTGTAGTAAATATACAACCCAGTTTTTTAAGTGAATTTTTTAACTCAGCATAATTGTATATTTCACCATTATAACTAATTTGATACCGGCCATTATCGTACGCCATGGGTTGATGGCCTGCCATTGAAAGGTCAATGATGGAAAGCCGGCGATGCCCCAATACCAGGTGATTGCCTTCATTAGAATACATACCTTCGTCATCAGGACCACCATGTTTTTGTACCGTGCACATGTCCTTAACCACTGCTTTAATAGCTGCTAATGGCATGGAGGGGTTTACAAGGCCAGCGATTCTACACATTTTTAATTAATAATTAATAATTAATAATTAAAAATTGAAATACAGGAATATTATTAATATGGGGCATAAGTTAAAAGTTATAAAATATAGGTGGCAAAAACTTGTTAAAAAAGTAACTGCGAATGATGGAAATTATTAATTCCAAATTCCATACTGTTTAATTAAAAATGAGTAATTAAAAAGCAGGGTAAAATAAGTTATAAGTGGCAGAGACTTTGTCATGAGAAGGTAACTCCAAATGGATGGAATTATTAATTATTAATTATTAATTAGCTATTAGCATTTAGCAACTCCCATTCACCCTATTTGCTCTAAATTCCGCTTATCAAACTGCGCACTTAACTGCAAACCCATACTTTCTATTTTTACCCGTGCTTTATTTCCAATCAGTTCTATCAACACGCCCTGGTAATTCATGAGTACACCGGTTTTTACCCTAACAATATTATTTACTGTAAGGGAAAGACTGGTAACTTCCACATCGGAAAATTCATTTAAAAACTTGCGGATAGTAAGAATTTCTTCTTCCCTGATTATTGCAGGTTTCCCCAGCCAGTATACATAATTGAGTACCCCGTTCACTTTTTTTATCTCCCATTTTCCGGCCTCTCCGATCTTTACAAATACATAGCCTTTAAACATGGGCTCCAGCACCACTTTTTTCCGGTCGCTCCATTGCCGCGTTACTTTATTGATAGGGCAGTAATTTTCAATGCCCTGATCGTCTAACAATCCGGCTACTTTTTTTTCCCATCTTGGCTTGGTATACAAGGCATACCATTGTTCATTATTATTTGTCATTGCATAGCTTCGCTTATCTCAGTTACATAAATTTTTAACTAAGATTTTTAAAAAATCATTTTTTACCCCGCACCAAAGGCTTCAAAAATATCCATGTTTAAAACAGGGCACACCAACAATAAATTTAATTTAAAATTTATTACAGCTATTTCAAATAGTTAATGGCGTTGCAAAAAAAGAGGAAGCGAGGTGGAGGAACAGACCGTAATTGTATAAAATACTTCTAAAGTAAATTTTAACCCAGCCAGCCCTACCACCGCAACTTTCTCCGCCTACTCCTGCGGGCCTATCCCCTTATGATTCGCTTTATCCTGCGCCACATTTTTTTTAATCCAAAACTATCAGGGTTACTGTCATCAATGGCGTACCCGTACCCATACCCATATCCATAGCCTGAACCATATCCATAGCCATAGCCATAGCCATAGCCGTACGCTTTGCTGATACTGCCGATATTGATGCCCCGTTTTTTTACGCCATTAAAAACAAGGCACATATTGTTAAATTTTTTAGTGCTGTTCAGTTCATTAATCATTTTTAAAAAGGCTTTGGGCGTGCGGTCGTGCCTGATTACATAGAGGGTTACATCGCAATAATCATTCAGCAGTAAGGCATCCGTTACCGGGCCAACGGGAGCAGTATCTATTATTACATAATCAAATTCTTTTTTAAGAAGTTGCATGAGCCTGGCAAAACCTGGTTTACCAATCAGTTCGGTGGGGTTGGGGGGAATTACTCCTGCCGGCACTATAAATAAGTTAGGAATGGCTGTTGGTCGTATTACTTCTTCAAAACCAGCTTTGCCCACAATAAAATTGGATATACCCGGATCTCTATTTACCGCCATCAGTTTGCTGAGCTTGGGTTTGCGAAGATCCATTTCCATCAGGGCCACTTTTTTTCCCGTTAAGGTAAGGCTGATGGCAAAGTTGATGGCAATAAAACTTTTACCTTCTCCCGATATACTGGAGGTTACTAACAGGGTTTTATGTTGCTCATTTAAACCGATATAAGCAAGGTTGGTTCTTAAAGCCCTGAACTGTTCTGCTATTACGGTTCTTTTACCTTCCAGGATAACAATGGGCGTTTTGGTATTGGACTGTACAATTTCCCCCACAAATGGTAAGATAGTTTTACCCTCAATTTCATCCCTGAACAATACTTTACTTTTAAACTGTTCTTTCAGCAGTACCAAAAATACCGCCGACAATAGTCCTACTATAAACCCCGTTAAATAAAAATTTTTGGCTACCGGACTGACCGGTCCGTAAGCACTTGCCTTTTCAATAACACGGAGATCGGAAGAAGTAGATGCTGAGGATAACGCCGTTTCTTCTTTTTTTTGCAATAAATACGAATAAATGGTGTTTTTAACCGCCTGCTGGCGACTAATTTCCAGTAAGCCTCTTTCTTTTTGAGGTACCTGGCTCAGCAGCCCGTTATTTAAATTTGTTTTAGCAATTATATCCCCTTTAACCGTTAATAAATTTGCCCGGATATTAGCCATGTTTTCCTTTATATCCGCTTTTAAGCGCCGCACTTTTTCATTCGCCATCAATACTGGCTCGCTTTGTAAGCCGGTGATGCGGACGGCATTGTCCTGGTCAAATTCGGCCTGGTATAATTGTCCCAGTAAACCGCTTAGGGTAGCATCGGTAACCAGGGCTAAGGAAGGTACCGTTCCCGTCTTTTTCCCTTTATTCTGAATATAAGTTTTTATATCATTGAGTATTTCAAGTTGCAGATCTATTTCACCTTTGCGCTTATCCAGGTCCTGTACTTTACCCAAAAAAAGTTCTGCCTGCGACCCAACACCATACAAAGATTCCCTGGATTTAAACGAAACGATATTTTTTTCAACGCTATCCAGCTGGCCAATTACCAGGTGAAGCCTGTCTTCAATAAAAGCAAGCGTTTTTGAAGCTATGAGGTTCTTATCTTCAATACCCTCCCGGTTGTAAACTTCAAATAACCTGGTTAAAATCGCTACGCATTTTGCAGGTTCGGGTGTTTGCAGGGATACATCCAATACGGTAGAAACATTTGAAAGGGGCGAGGCCCTGATACTACCTGATAAACCTCCTGCTACGGCAGCAACCGGGCTAATCAACACAAAAAAATTTTTACCTGTAACCGCATTATTATAGGCATTGTTTATCATCAGCCGGTATGCAGTATTGTCCAGAACTACAGAGGAGTCAAAAGGTACAACCTGTTTATTAATGACTACAGTTCTGTTTTTCCAATTAACAGTAAAAAAATATTTGTTATAAGAAACGATGCTGTCTTCCTGTAAAGCAACAAAATGAATGGGTGAGTTTTGCCCGTACAATTCCTCTAACCTAACTTTACCCTGGTTGTAGACTGTGGCATATAAATCCAGCTCCTTTACCACTTCCTGCACAATACTGGATGATTTTAATACCAGTATCTCATTGTCCACAATCTTTTTTTCGCTGAATATATTGAGGGCATCCAGTACTTTACTATCGCCCGAACCTTTATTGGGATCTTTTAATAAAACCTTTGCACTGGCCCCGTAAATGGGTATTTGCGATCGTAAATAAATGTAACTAACACTCATCGCAATGGGAATGGTTAATGCAAACAGGGGCCAAAAGGGCAGGTATTTTTGTAGTATCTGTACAAAAATATTTGTTTCCGGTTTTTCCTGAAATAGAGGTTGTTCATTCATACATTAATTGCTGTGCAATTGTTACTTCTTTATAATTCTGTCTAAAATAATTAAGGTAATTGATAATACTGATAAAAAGGTTGTATATAACTGCAAATTTCTTGTGCGCCGGGCTTCAGTATATAGTTTTTCTTCGTTGGGGTTAACCACTAAAATATCTTTAGGCTGCAGGTAGTACCAGGGCGATGTAATAATGGATGCATTTTCCAGATTAAGGTGTTTAAATTGTTTGGCCCCTTCGGTTTCCCGGATCACCATTACATCTTTTAAACTAGCATTGGGTGTAACATGGCCACTTAATGCAAGAACATCTATGATCGAAATTTTTTCGTTAGGGATAATTAATTTTTGCGAACTGCCCGCTTCTCCCATGATGGTAATAAAATGATTGGCAAAACTTACAGTAACAATGGGGTCTTTTAAAAAGGGTGATAAATCTTTTTCCAGTTGGTATTTTAATTCTTTATTGGTTATGCCTGCTACCAGTAGTTTTCCCAACTTATGCATGTAAATATTTCCCTCATTGCTA
Source organism: Ferruginibacter sp. (assembly GCF_014377975.1). Lineage (GTDB taxonomy): Bacteria > Bacteroidota > Bacteroidia > Chitinophagales > Chitinophagaceae > Ferruginibacter. Next base: position 3,012 of record NZ_JACMOO010000177.1, on the reverse strand, counting down.
ACAAGGTACCCTCCCCCGCCGCCTTCAGATTTTGATGATGCAGCAGAAGAGCCCATGGCCGAATTAAACAATAAATCTTCTGTTGGGTTTAAACTGGAAATAGTAATACTGAGCAGATCATTTTTCTGAATTTGCAGTTCCATACCGGCATCTTTGAAACCCTGTATCACCGTATCTTTTTTAATATCTTTAAAGATATAGCTGGGTTTTGTTATAGCACAGGAACTAAACAATGCAACAGAAAAAAATACCAGCATAGCTGTTTGCACAAGCGTTAATAAATATCCTTTTGCAGGTGGGCAAAAAGCAGGTAATTTCATAATGAATTCTTTAAGAAGCGCAATAATAGTTAAATAAAAAACAGCTATATACTACACTAAAATATTTATCATGCAAATATTGACAGACAATGTCAAATTTCGCATAAAATTTTGACAGAGCCAACAAATAGGTTGGAGAAGGTTTTTATAAAAAGAAAAGGATGATAACCGTTAACACCCTTTCAAGAAATTATGGAGATAAATTAGTGTAGTTGAGCCGTCCTTTTTTTTCGGTTATCTCTTACTTTTTTCACCCCATAGCCAATACCTGCTGCCAGTAATAAACCAATACCCCCATCAATGGGCGCGTCAGGATCAGGATTAGTATCGCCAAACTGAGCATGTACAGTGGCCGGTAAAATATTCAGTGAAACAAACAACCCACAACATACCATCCACCTTTTATTATATTTTTTCATTCAAAGTATATTTTCTTCAACATTTAAAATTCAGTCAATAGTATAAAAATAACGATTGTTTTGTAATTATATTTTTCATTAAAGGCATTGCTTTTTTTATTTTCGCCCGTATTGTGGAAATCTTAGTCATGGGCCGGAAACAACCTTTTTTTATTCAATATTTAATTGCATGGTTTTAATAGCATTTGCCTGCGTAATAACCTGTAGTACACCAATCCCCGCAGTCATTTTATTTTTTTGCGGTAAAATATTTATTAAACCATTGCTTCCGTTATGCCGGATTGACTGGGCATGTACCAGCTGCCCCAATTGGTTCAGTATCCTGATATGGTATCGGCCTTTGGGCTGATTGAAAAAATGCAGGCAGATTACTCCATCTTTAACAGGATTTGGATAGACCAGTATATATTTTTGCAGATCTTCCCAATTTATAGCAACAAAGGAACTATAATTTTCTTTACCATTTTTTGAAATACTTTTTATGCGAAAGACATTCTTTCCTGGCAGTGGGTTATCATCCAGCCATTTATAGATTATTGTGCCGGTGGCACCCATTGCAGCCATTTGGTTTACCTTACTAAAATGTACCCCATCCAATGATTTTTCAATTTCATACTGATGAATATTTATTTCATTTTCTACCATCCATTTCACTTCTATAAATTGATCTTGTTTGTTTGCCTGAATATTGATAAAAGTAACGGGCAATGCACCAGCTGCTTTATTAAATATTACATTAAATCGATTGGAAGCAGCACTAGCTGAATCTGCATTGACAGGGAATAAAACCCAGGAAGTTGCCATCACACTGATGGGTGTTTTTGTACCTGTGTAATTGTCTTCAAGCACCGCTGACATAGAGGGGTCAATATTTTGTGGTATAAATTCAAACTGATAATTACGCTGTCTGGTATTGGTGAGCTTAAAAAAGAGCGTATCTGTTTCTGAAAATATATTCCTTCTTTCCACCATGATTTGTCTGTTTTCTCTTAACAAACCGAGTCCTTCTTTAGCATTATTAAATTTAATGGCATCCATTAAATCAATAGAATTTTTATATCCTTCCCTGAATTCCGCCAGGATGCCATCAGCTAGTGTGGACGTACTATCTGCATTTAACAAATACAAATTGGTTCTGAAAGAAAAGCCGCTGGCGGGAGGCTCATTATTGCCAACCGGACGAAAAACAGCCGTGTTACCGGTAAGCCATTTATCCTGCTCCGTAAAAAGAAGGGTTGCAGAAAAGGCAGTTCGCTGAACAAAAAATGCCTGACCAGATTGAATAATACTGTCCTGTTTGCCAATCGGGCTGGGAGGAGTAGCCTCCCATTTTCCACCTCCGGTAAGATTATAGGTAACAGCAATGTACCCACCCTGCTCGGCATTAAGGTAAGGATCATACGTATAAAAAACTCCATTGTTTATACCAGGTGTATTGGCAACAATTTTGGAGGCGTGTACAGGTGAAGCATACGGATTGCCTGCCAGGCAATAACCGCTCGCAGTTGGTCCACTAAAAATAAACGGTTGGTTTTTTATTAAAATTTTCCCGGTATCCCTTAAGGTGGTACTGTTGGCAAAGGGTGGGTTAAAAAGATTTACAGTACTTCTATCACCCCTGATAAAAATGAAGAACCCAATATTATCCGAAATACCCGTGGTTGCTGCTATCAACTGATTTTTAGTATCACTTACTTCCTGGAATAACTGACTTGTATGATTAAATATTTTTAAAGAACTATTGTTTAAGGGCGAGATGTCTAAACCATTATTTGTGGGATCGGCATTTTTACCAGTAACAAAAGCACCGCTTTGGAAACTGGCCACTCCCCAGTTTTGCCACGACTTAAACACACTGCTTTTAGATGCATCCGCGGTAATGGGTGCGGTTATCAGCCTCCAGCCCCTTCTTGGAGGATAATATCTTTCCACTACAAAACGTCCGTTGATTCCATAATTTATTTTTACTCCGTCAACGTTGGGCAGTACGCCTACTCTTGCCGTTTTGTTTGGCACAGACTGTAACGTGATATAATTTTCACCAAGCGATAACTCTGTAGAAGGTGTAGTTTGTAAATTGCTGATTTTAAGAGAATCTGCGATGCTGGCATTGCCCGTAAGCGTTTTGATGCCTGTATTATCCAGCAGTAAAATATTATAAGGCAGGCCTGCAAAAGACTGGCTGTTTCCATTTAATAAAACACTGCCATTATTGTGCGCAAACACGGGTGTAGCTGTTTTGATAAAATTACCCTGAATGGTGAGAATACCTA
>NZ_JACMOO010000176.1 GCF_014377975.1 Ferruginibacter sp. | reverse complement strand
TTAGTGTTAGTACGCCTTTACTTACTTTTTTACCGGCATTTTGAAATACACTCCATTGCCACCGGTCATTGAGTTTATTGCCTTTAAATTCATCTTCAATTTCAAAATTTGTATTATATGCTACAGTAGGTTCCTCTATAAATTCTATCCAGTTATCGTTGGTAAATGTGAACTCTTTTAATAAACCCTCTCTTCCTGTAAAAACATTTGTTTGCTTATTGTAGCCGTGGTATAAAAAATAAAATTTGCCCTCCTTTTCTATAGGTGTACCATGACCGGGACAAATCCAACTATCATTATTTTTTAGTAAAGGGTTCTTCTCATATTTTTCCCACGGACCTAATAAGTTTTTACTGCGGGCAACACCCGTTACATAATCGCACCCGCTGCCGCAGCAGCCCGCAGCGGCATAAAAAGCATAGTAATAATCTCCGTGCCTAATCATACTTACTCCTTCTACAAGTTTTTTTTCCCAGGGTAATTCATTTTTAAACAACATTTTCTTTTCCCCAACCAGTTGGGTTCTTTCTTCATTCATTTCCATGGCCCAAATGGGAGTCGGTTTTTTTACGCTGTTACCATCTTCCTTCCATATCAGGTACAGCTTTCCATTCTCATCCCGCATGGGAAAGGCATCAATCGACCCTGCTACTTCACACATTAATGGACCGTGATCGGTATAGGGGCCTTCAGGTTTATCGGCGCTGGCAACAGCCAAACATAAGTTGCCTCCCTTTTTATGTGCAGCATAATAGATGTACACCTTTCCATTTTCGTAAGATATTTCGGGCGCCCAAAAATAGTAATCGGCCCAGGCAGGAAGGGTATTAAAAACATAGCCCTTTGTTTTCCAGTTTATCAAATCTTTCGAGTGTAATAAGGGGTATGCGGGAAACCAGTTTGAGGAAGTGGCACTGGCCCAATAGGTACTCCCAATTTTAACTACTGAAGGGTCGGCATGATCGCCACGCATTACTAATTTTTGCGCCTGTGTTGAAAAAATTGATAAAACAAATGTGAGCAAGGCAATGCATCTCTTCATGGCAATGTGTTTAATAAAGTAAATTAAAAATATTCTACTCGGGAATTTGCAGCACCTCTCCTGCTTTTACGGGTTGGCCAAAGTTGGGTGTTCCATCTGCATTCCACGAAAATTTTTGAGCACGGGGCGAACGGTTTCGGCCACAGCCCTGCCCGGGTTGTGCATTGGCATGATACAATATCCAATCCTCTTTTCCGGAGGCAGATTTAAAAAAAGAATTATGGCCAGGAGCATATACTTTATTCGATACGGATTGTTTAAAAACCGGTTCTGTTGACTTATGCCATGCAGAGGAGTCAAGCAAATTTCTTTTGCCTGTAAATTGTAACATACCCAATGCATACTGATCGGTCCAACAGCCACTGGCAGAATATACTAAAAACAATTTTTTATCATTTGCCAAAAATTGGGGTCCTTCATTTACATCCACATGAGGTGGGTTGTTCGCGTCATTAAGGTCCCCAATCTTTTCCCAGGGTAAAACCGGACTTGATATTCTTACCCTGGCGCCTTTTATAGTCCACGGATTTTTAAGCTTTGCAATGTATATATCCTGCCGGCCGTTGGTATCTCCCTCCCATCCAGACCAGGTAATGTAATGCTTGCCACGGTACTTAAAAACAGATCCATCAATGGCCCATTTATTTGTCTTATCCGAAATTTGTCCTTTAAAAATCCAGTCGCCCTGCAGAGGATCAGGTGATGAGTTTTCAATTACATAAAGCCGGTGATTTGCGTTTTTACCATCATCAGCGGCAAAATACATATACCATTTGCCTTTTAAAAAATGAAGTTCCGGAGCCCATATTTGCTTAGAATAAAGCGTACTATCCGGTGGCACCCATACCGTTTTAAATACTGCCTTATCTATCTCCGCTATATTTTTTGTTTTCCAGATTACCAGTTTATTGCCCAGGGTATGCGTGTAATAATAAAAACCATCTTTTTGAATAACCCACGGGTCGGCACCGGCGGGCAATAAAGGGTTGGTAAAAGTTTGCTGCGCTGCTGTTACCAATACCAGAACAGTAAAACATAAAGTACTAACAGCGTATTTCATCAATTTCATCACATTAAAAGATCAAGAAAAAATTATAAAATATATGCTAACGTAGGGCCGTCATAGCTAATTAGCGGGCTCGCCGGATGGTCTTGGTATGTTGGTGTTAATGAGCACCGGCTGACCAAAATTGGGTGTACCATCAGCATTCCAGGTAAATTTTTGCATCCGTGGATTTCTGGTGTCTGAACAGCCCTGTCCCGCAAAAGCATTAGCATGGTAAATAATCCAGTCTTCTTTTCCATCAGGCGATTTAAAAAAGGCATTATGCCCCGGCCCATAAGCACCGTTTTGAGGTACTTTAGCGAATACAGGTTGAGGAGTTTTTGTCCAATCTGCAGCACTCATCGGATTTCCTCCGTCTTTTAAAGTCAACATACCCAGCGAATAGTCATCTGTCCAGCAACCAGAAGCAGAGTAAACAAGAAATACTTTGCCTGCAGCGTTCTTAATAATTTCAGGACCCTCATTTACAGCAGGCGGAGCTCCAATACTCTCCCACGAAAATTGTGGTGAACTAATAAGGGATCGGGAAGTGCTTAATGTATATGGGTTAGACATTTCGGCTATGTAAATTCGTTGGGTTCTGTCTGTTGCAGATTGTTGGCCACTCCATAATAAATATCTTTTTCCTCCATGTTCAAAGACAGTTTCATCAATCGCAAAAAAATCTGCGGAAGGATCAAACAATTTGCCTTTATCTGCCCAGGTACCCTGTAATGGATCGGCGGATGAATTTTCAAGTACAAACATGCGTTGTGTACCTAAATCAGAAGCGGACGAACCAGCTGTATAGTAGGCATACCATTTTCCATCTAAATAATGCAGTTCGGGTGCCCATATATTTTGTGATTTAAGCCCGATAGAAGGTTTTGTCCAAATAGTTTGGCTGGTGGCAGTGCTTAATTTAGACATCGCTTTAGTTTGCCAAACCCTTATTCTATCGCCTGAAG
>NZ_JACMOO010000175.1 GCF_014377975.1 Ferruginibacter sp. | reverse complement strand
TTCGCGTGCTATGCCTTGTTTATAACTCATATTACTTAGACAATGTTATTATTGCTTTTGATGTACCTTATGATAAGTTGTGGGTAAGTCATCTCTTTTTTTTGATTTTAGTTTTTGCACAGTCTGACGATGATGCCACAACGGACTAAAGCTGGTGTCAAAAATAATTAACGCAAACAGCTTATAAATAACTTCTAAGAAACTGCCAAAAAATTAAAGCTTCATTTACCATATTTACATTAGCGGGCACATCAACCTGCGCTAATCGTCATGGCCGGTGTTAATCCCCACACTTATTACTTTATGAATTATGCTAAAAATTAAATTTAGACAGGTGCTAAGATTAATCTAAAAAATATTTCATAGGTTTAAAAGAGAGTCATACAAAAATCAGGAAAGCGATAAACTCCATTCAAGATTAAACAGGCCACATTTTTCTTTAATACAGGTAAACAAAAAAGTAGTAGTAAATGGCATGTTTAGATGGTTTACAGTATCACCAGTTTTGGTATGCACATCAAAAGCGCCCATTATAAAAGCCTGTGTACTGGATATTTCAAGAGCTTTCCATTGGTGTGGCACATTTATTTTACAATACCCCATGTCGGTATGGCAGGAAGCAAGATTTTCAACCAGGTCTCTCAACGTGCCGGGTTCATTCAGAATGGCAGTAATGCGGATGTTTTGTTTCATAGTGATATTGGATTTTAACGGAATGTAATGTAACACAATTTATAAACGATAGAAATAAGCAAATCGCTATAATGGTGTAAAAATATTTTGAATGCAATGGTAAGAATTACGCCACCCCATAAAACAAATTGGAAAACTACCGGGTATTGTGTGATGATAATAAAGGATCGCGAAACAGCAGGGAAATACTGCAACCAATGAGGTATTTTTTCGCAGACAATATTTGACCACATCTTAGCCCTCTCAACCGGCAACAGAGAAGCCGGTGCCTTCGCAGTAAAATAAAAGATTTAAAAATTATTTCGTTTGGTAATGGCTGAAAGGTTACTACAGATTATATTGCCTGGTCAACATAGCATAGAAATACGGATGGAGTCGAATGCACGGATTAAAACAGATTTGCTTTTAGTTTTGCAAATTTTATCAGCGGATATCAATCTCTGCGGTATCCGTTAAAATCTGTTACCACTGTTGGTAACGTGTTAAACCATTCAATTTATCCCGCAAGCACCGATTATATTTTTATGCTTGGCAACCGAAGCAATTACCAGTAAGGGTTTTGTGGTGAATGAAAAAATATACATCCTGTTTTTGTCTTTAGTAAATGGGCTGCAATAATACAATGGATATCGAATTTGGAATGCTATGCATTGTTAAATGCGCAAGGACTAATACCCGGGGGTTGTGTCAATAAAACGCAACACTGGCTTCGGGGAGTTGGATTGTATTTAATTAAAAAGTGGCATATCTGCAAGGACTAAATTCATTTCAATACATTAACCTGCTAAAAGGAATGCCAACAGAAAGCCCCAGCGCTATTCTTTTACCGCGGCCTTCTGTATTTTTAACGGTATGATTTATATCGAAAAAAGATACATAACATTCAACCGCAGCAGCAGGTACTTTTTTAGAATTGATGAGCACAATGGGTACGCCCAGCCTGACATTGAATAATTTATCTATACCTATATTTTGGGCTGCCATTAAACTGATACCAATATGCGAACCGGTTGGATAATAAACAATGCGAGCCTTTAGAGAAGGTGTAAAAAATGTTTGATACAATCCCAGATAAGCTTTGTTATTTTCAGCAAGATGAAGCGTGTCTGCACCACCCATATTTTTATACGTGCTAATATTTATTTTATCTACCCCATAACTTAATTTGGAATTACTAAAAAGCAGATTGGCCCCAAGTGTTAAAAATAACCTGCCCAATTTACTGCTTTCCCATAGCCTGGTATGTTGCAACATTATTTGCAAGGGATAAGAATGTTTTTTTGCAAAAGAAGCAGTGAAGGAAGGAGCAACAGTGTAAGTGGGAAATACAAGCGGTACCGTAACAGTAAAACTTGTGTAGCCAAATGTAATCAACTTAAAGTTATTTGTTTTGGTAAGCAATTCAGCCTGCCGGCTTGAAAATAAGGTTACGTATTTTTCTTTTATCTCTTCATAAAAATTTTGCTGCATCAGCGCTTTTGCCGTATCCATATTTTGGCCTGAAACATCGGCTGTATCAATTTTATTTAATGCAGTTTTAAAATCTGCTACTTCTTTCTCAATTGCTATTTCAAGTGTTTGAGCAGCAGCCGCACGCAGAGCATTCATAAATTTTTGCTGACTTTTATCAGCATGTGTTTTTATTTTACACAACCATTTATAATTCATCGTAAGTGCCAGTTCATCATCAAATTGCTTATCTAAAAATGTAGCGCCGATGCTATTGACATTTGCTTTAAACCCCACACTGAATAATGTTTTTAATGGTTCATCAATACCGTTTGGTTTTTGAAAATTATGATTGACGGTAAATATGCCATCCATAGAATTGAAGGTTACATAATTGGTATAAAAAGAGAGGTCATCGCCTGCTGAAAGATAGCCTGTTTTATCTGCCATAAAAACATTCATTGCTCTATTGGAAATAACCGTACCGGAATGTTGACTGGTAACTGTTTTATTGATCTCTTTAATTTCATCAATAATACTTTCCCCTGTTTGTGCCAGGGATACGGAGGATAATAAAAAAAATGAACCAGTAAAAAATAATCTACGCATGAGAGGATATTAATTTTATTGAAAAGACAGATTCAATAGGTTGATATTAAACACAGCATCTATCTAAAATTAAGACAGGCTTATTAATAAAAGAAGGATGCAATTTTTATTATACAGTTGAATAAAAAAATATTATCAAATCACTTTATCTAAACCCCATTCTGTCAGCAGCGGGTTGGTAAATACTTTAAAATTGTCTGGCGCTAGCAGTTTATTTCTTGCGGCAATCCATGCATCGGCATCCTTACCATACATCCGCGAAATTCTGTCAAAATTCAACTCATTCATTTTACCCCAATGAAATGTAAAAGGTATTTGTTCCTGATCCAGCCTGTTCCACACTGCCGTATAAAAACTTTTGGTGGCATCTGAATATGCAGCATCCAGTTCAAGAATACAGGTGGCGTCAAATCGCTGAAAACCTAGTGTGGCCTTGCATTTTTTTATAAACCGGTAAGCAAACAAACCTACAAACGGGCCATCGCTTTTGTTGATTTCAAATAACAATTCAGTTACACGGCTTACCTGGTTCAATGGTATGCCGATGGCAGCGCTTAACAATTTTCCATGCAGGGTGGTATTATTAAATATCTCACCCAATGTACCAAATTGCTTCTCGTATGGCTGAAATGCATCTGCCAATAATTTATTAACCAGTACAGGCACAAGCGCTGGAATAGCGGCAGTTAAATTTCCAATAAAACAAGGCGCATCATCACCAGGGCCAACACCCGCAGCATTGGCAACCGGCCTTATATAATCATCGCGGTAGGGTCTTTTGTAAAAAGTGGATACATAGGCACCTTTGTCAAGATCATACGGGTTGATGGTTACTGAAAAATGAAAAGGTCGTTCATTACCACAGGGTAAAGTCGCATTGCTGAAATCAAGCGTGGCCATCAAGGCTTTTAAGGTATCATCGTACGGCATCCTGCGCATATAAGTTTCCATTAAAAACAGATCATCCGTTTCGAGCAACACACCATGAATAAAACCAAAACTGCCAAAACTTACCAGGGCTGCATTAAATAAAGCATCATCCTGTACCAGTGTAGTGTTCAGTTTTTTAATAAAAGATGTGGTTACAACCGGAGCCGATTTTCTTTCGAGCCAGATATGTTTATCGGGGCTAGTAATAATATGCATCCCAATTACGTAATCCGGTATTGCACCAACATCTATGGACGAACCGTGAGCGCTCGTAGACATAGCACCCACAATGGTTTGGCCATTACTTGCTCCGGAGGTTTTTAATGAAAGTGCTTTAGGCCGCAACTCTTTGCTAAGCTCCCAAACGCCATTGCCGCATTGTGCAAAAATCAGTTTTTTTATATCGCCATTGTAAGCCTTATTAACACTCGCCGCTGTAAGACTTAAAGTGGTATTCAATTGCTTGGTATCTAACATAGTTCCATTGTTAGCCGTAGCAATTTTTGTCCACGACCAACCTGCACCAAGTGAACGGAATGGCATACCACTTTGTTTTGCATCGCCGATCATTTTTTGCAAAGCGGTGGTGGCATCATTGTAACTATCCAGCGCATCCATGTCAGCATCATTGCCTGCAATGTACATCGCCTTGATATCTTCCGTAAAAATCTGATGCTTGTTTTGCCACTGTGTTTGACCTGTTGAAATTATTTTCATGATATAATTATTTTATAAGCTGCCGGTTTTTTTACAAGGTTTACTGCATTTCCACTGTACTTTAACCGGGCTCCAGATGCCGAGGGTGACCACGGTGATTAGTGAATATCCAAAATTTGTTTTTACAATAACTTCCGACATACCGTTAACCCCCAGCGAATCGCAAACAGGTGTTTGTATTTCTTTTGGTTTTTGTACAAGCCCCCAAAAAAATGAATGGGCAGTAACAGTTTTGGAGACCTCTGAACCGGCCTGTGCGTTGGTTGCAACCCGGTACGAATAACAACTGTTTAAAAATAATGCCGCAGATAACAGGCCTACTAAAAAGATATTTCTGGTACAGGAAAAATGTATTGACATAATGAAGGTTTTATAATTTAAAAAAATGATTCCTTCTTCCTGTGGCAGCGGGTTATTTCTGTTATTAGCTTTTGTATAAATTATCCATTATAAACAGGTAATTTATTTATCCTTCAAAAATTGAAATAATTTTTGAATTATGCAACTGTTTGCAAAAATATTTATACAAAAAAGAATAGGACTTTTTATGATATACAAAAAAACAATGGCATTTAAAAGTGGCTGATAGGAATACCATAGTAGTAAACCGTACACCACATTGCAACATTCCAGCCCGCCAATATTAAATTTAAAAACTTTTAAGTTTCTTTCGGACCATATTTCATTGGGGGATATGAAAAAAATAGTAAAGCTTACAGATACGAACATTCATCTTTTTGTAGCTTGCAAGGGTGTTGATTTGTATTGGTTACACCTTTTGGCACAAGTAACTCTTCAATTATAAAACTGTTTTGGCGCAAGTTAGTAAGGCGGGCATAATGCGTTGGCAATCTCTATGCCTGTAAAATAGCCAACTGCTATGTTTTTATAAACCCCCAATTTTAAATGCTGTGTTTAAGGGTTTGCTCCGATGGAGCAAAAAATTATATTACTTGTTTATTACAAAGGCCTTGCTCCGATGGAGCGGGAAATAACATCAGTACACAACCGGAAAAAAATTTCACTCTTTTCCGGCAATATCATTAAACGAGTTTAAGCAAAGACGAGGACCTTGTATCTATCAGGACTACATTTTACTTTTAATGAAATCCACTTCGTGCATCCCTCCCAGCTATGTATATCAAGAAGCTTACACATAGCCAGGGACGTTGCGTGTACCGTTCTAACAAAGTCGTTTCTTTATTTTTTTCCAACAGGTTAATAATTTCATACACCATGAATCTTTTACAATTGCGGATGATAGTATTAATACTTTGGGTAGTATTAATAAAACTGAATAATGCCTGCAACTGATTGGGTATTATTGGAAATACCGGCAATGGTGACCCCCCATTCCCCATTCACTTTTACGTTTAAATCAGCGTGGCGGCAGGGGGGCAAAACTCGTGGATTTCCCACACAAACATTTAAACAAGAAAATACCTAAAAGAGGCAAATTTAGAAACTTACCAATAAAAACTATTATACCAATAAGTAAAACAAATAACAAGAAAGCATATAAAGATGCTTTTAAATAAAGTAAATTTTAGTATTTAGTTCTTGCTTCATATTATTTATTTATTTACTTTTTACAGTTTTAGTTATATCATAAGTAATGGTTCCAAGGGCAATACTCCCTTCCCGGCAATTTCTCTCAACGAGCTTAAGCAGAGCCGAAGTCCTTGCTGCGAACGGGGCTTAAACTCTGAAAGAGTACTTTTAATTTTAAAAAGCCACATCAGCAAAACCCCGATGGCACGAATGTATAAACCAATGAGTATTTGCCCTACTTGTCGATTACTACCGTCATGGCGACTATATCACCAACCCTTTGTTTTAACGCATTACTTGATGCCACAATAAGACCTACAATACCAAAGAACGGCAGATAATCAACAAAATCAAATAAGTGTCTGATGATGGATTGTGATAAAGAAGATTTTGAATAATTAATTCTGGTAACTTTTATTTTCATCAACACTTTACCAAGTGTCTGACCCTCCAGGCTTTCTAAAACCGGGAACATTAAAAACCAGATTAAAAGCGAAACCAGCGCCGGAAAACCGCTGAGGTGAAAACCGATACCACCTCCTTCCGGCGTGTATTTTTCTCCAATTGTATACCCTATAATAAAACATACGACTACGTAAACAAAATAGTCGATAAATGCTGCAAAAAATCTTAACCGTTTTTTAGCCAGGCTGTGTTGGATTGGTTCGAAGAAAAGTAAATCTTCCATAAATTAGTTTTGTTTAAGAATTTGAACAAGTTTTCGCCAGGCTTACGAAAGATTAGTAAATATATGAGATTATACCTGGAAACCAGTTCTTGCTAATTGAGTTACTCTTTCTCAGGTTAAAATATTTACCAACAGTTTTTTTATCCCTTCCTGTAAAACAATTATATAAAATCGTACATTCAATTTTCTTAAAAAACTTATCTTATGCGCATAACAATTCTGCTGATTAGTCTTATTATTTTTACAGTTGCCACAGCACAGAAAAAACCTTATCTCTTAGTAGGCACATACACTTCCGGAAAATCTGAAGGCATCTATGTATATTCATTTGATACAAAAAATGCAACTACCAGTTTAGTAAGCACTGCTAAAATAAAAAATCCCTCTTACCTCGCGGTTTCAACTGATAAAAAAACAGTATATTCTGTTGCTGAAACGGCTGACACAACCGGTAATATCATAGGCGGCGGTGTTACAGCGTTTGCTTTCGATGCAGCAGATGGCAAATTAACGGCTATGAATACACAACCATCCGGCGGCACAAATCCCTGTTATGTTTCGGTTACAAAATCCGGCAAGTGGGTTTTTGCAGGTAATTATTCCAGCGGTACTTTATCTGTATTTCCTGTTACTACCAATGGCAATATTGATGCGGCCATCCAGACAATTGCGCACAGCGGCAGCGGCCCCAATAAAGACAGACAGGAAGGACCACATGTGCATTCCACTGTTTTATCGCCGGATAACAATTATTTGTTTGTTCCTAACCTGGGTATAGATAAGGTAATGATTTATAAATTAAACCAACAAACGGGAAAACTTACACCTGCACCCGTGCCTTTTGTAAAAACAGCGCCTGGCAGCGGACCCAGGCATTTTGAGTTTGCGCCCAACAAACGGTACGCTTATTTAATTGAAGAATTGTCGGGCAATGTAGTTGCCTACGCTTATAATAATGGCAGCTTAAAGCAAATACAAAGTATAAGCAGCATACCCAAAAACTTTACCGGAAGTATAGGTTGTGCTGATATTCATGTCTCGCCTGATGGAATTTTTTTGTATAGCAGCAATCGTGGAGATGGCAACAGCATTACTATTTTTTCAATCAATCAACAGACCGGAAAATTAACCGTAGCTGGCTACCAGTCTACTTTAGGCAAAACACCCCGTAATTTTAATCTTGATCCTTCCGGTAATTTTTTACTGGCTGCCAACCAGCAAAGCGACGATATTGTGATTTTTAAAATCAATAAAAAAACAGGCCTGCTGACGGACACCGGCAAACGCATTAAAGTACCTAACCCGGTTTGCCTGAAATGGATTTTTTGAGTTAATTATTAAGTAATAATTAATAATTGATAATTAATAATTTTTTCTGTGCGCAGAGTTTGCGCAACGAACTCATAACTCATAACTCATAACTTATAACTTTTTCCCGTTAAGCCTCGGTCTCAGCCGCTGCTTGCTTTTATTAAAAACCATCGTGCCTTTTTCAATTCCTTTGCGCAATTCTTTTTGTACTTCTATGGGCAGGTTGTAAACCGTTTGACAGGCTTCACTGCAGCAGCCGTCGAACTTTGCAGCACATTTGTTACATTGGATAAATAACAAATGGCAGGCTTCATTTTTGCAATTGGTATGAGTGTCGGCAGGCTGGCCGCACTGGTGGCAGCGGGCAATAATATCATTGGTAATACGCTCCCCCAGCCTGTCATCAAACACAAAATTTTTGCCGATGAATTTACTATCTATATTATTTTCTTTTGCTTGTTTTGCATAATTGATAATACCTCCTTCCAGATGAAATACATTGTTGAAACCATTGTGTAACATGTAAGCACTGGCCTTTTCGCAACGGATGCCGCCGGTGCAATACATAATAATATTCTTATCCTTTTTATCCTGCATCATTTCTACCACCATGGGCAATTGTTCGCGAAAAGTATCACTCGGTATTTCGATCGCTTTTTCAAAATGCCCCACTTCATATTCGTAGTGATTGCGCATATCAATCACCACAGTATCTTCATTCTGCAACAATTTATTCATCTGTATCGCATTAACATAATTGCCTTTTTTTTTCATGCTAAATGCCGGGTCTGCAATGCCATCGGCAACAATTTTTTGCCGCACTTTAATTTTCAAAACCCAAAAAGATTTTCCCTCATCTACCGCAATATTTAAGCGGATGCCGTTAAGTGGCTCAATGGAATACAGGTAATTTTTAAATACTTCCACATTTTCAGCAGGTACGCTTACCTGCGCATTGATTCCCTCCGTAGCAATGTATATTCTGCCAAATACTTTTAGTGCATTGAGGTTGGTATACAAGTCATCTCTGAATTGTAAAGTGTCATTAATTGTAAAATAGTAGTAAAACGAAATGGTGGTACGGGGAGTGGTTTCCTGGTACAATAATTTTTTGAGTTCCTGCTGGGAAACCCGGTTGTGTAATACGGCCATAATTTTTTTTTATTTGATCCCGGTGTTATCGGGAAACCTGATTAACGGTATGGCCATTGATGCCGGCCGTTGTAAGATTGGATGCTTGCAACGCAAACCAAATTGAAAGACAAATATAATTATTGTAGTATTATTTTATTACACAAATCCTCTTAAAATGCCGGATTTTTTGTAAGGTTTTAAAACCCATTTGTTTTATTAGTGTTGACAACTTTGTTAATAGAACCGCCCAGAAGGCCGCCAAAACCTATGCTGATGGCGCTTGTTCTTCTTCTGCCACCATCTTCAAACGCTGCAATAAAATCTACACGGAATATTTTTAAGATGTTTTCCAATCCAAAAAATAGCTCTACATGGTTACTATGTGCATCCACATAAAAAGTGTTACTGCCTGCTACCAGGTTCCAGTTTAACTGGTTAAAATAAGGGATTTTGTTTGTAAGCAATCCATTAAAATGATGCTCTACATGAGCCAAGGCATACAAAGATGAAATGGTACTGTTGGCATAATAAGATGATAATTGAAAACTGTTTAAATACTCTGCCGCAAGGGTACTCCGGTTGCCGTTAAAATGTTGATAGTCCTGTATAAAAACGCTTTTGTTATTTAAAAACCCACCCATGCCAATATTATATTTCAGCGTTCCCCATAATTTAAAATTATTGTCATTGGCAATACTGAATTTCCATTTATCGAAATTAACATCACTGCCCAGGATACCATTAATACCCTTAGTGTAATTAAGTGAGAAAGTTGGATACTTTGAGCCAATAGAGATTTTGCGGTAGGGAAACTGGATGTATTGCTGGCCCGGTTTAAAGCTCAGATCAACACTTACAATCACCGCCTGGTATCTTGTAAACTGGCTGCTTATTTTTTCGTAAGGATAATTGGGTGTTATATTGATACTATCCTTTTTAAACACCGTAAAATTTGTGGTATTGTTTAAAGAAATCCGGTCTTCATACAAAGTTTTTACATTAAACCGCACTCCACTTTCATATTGTTTTGTAAAGCCTGCAGCAACAAAATAATTTTCATAAGTCTTCATAAAATTATCGCCATACAGCAAGGTACTGATGCTATTTACAAGCGGCGTAATGGGGCTTTGTTTATTAAACTGGCTCACCCTTTTGCCTGCGGAAAAGGCCCATTCATTTTGCCTGATTTTTGTGTCAGCATCAAGATCTCTTGAGCGAAGCGTTACATCTGTCCAAGCATTCAAATGCGCATTGTTAAAACCATACCTGATATTAGGCATTACCGAAAGCTTTTTAGTTCGCTTCAACAGATTTTTTTCATAATAGCCAGATATATTAACGGCTAAACCCTCTGCCGTATTGTATTCCAGATTTTTTAATACCGAATTTACACCCCAGGTGTAGGTGTTGGTTTTGCTGTAATGAGTACGGTTAATACCAGCCCAAAAAGCATCTGTCACTTTTATTTTCCCTTGCTTTTTTTTCAGCGAATCAATTGCTGTTTTGCTAACGGCGGAATCTTTTTGCCTTTCAAATAAACTGTCTTTTACCAGGTAGTCCTTTATTTCTTCCCTTTCCAATGGAACAGGTCGTATGCTATCCCAATAGGCTTTGGACTTTTTATTTACGTTGGTATCATATTTAATTATCACCCTTTCAAAATAACCTTTCCCAAAGTTGGGTGCTACATTATAGTTTGAATAGACATTTACAAAATTGCCGACCGCATCAATACCCAGTTTATTAAAATTAAAATGCAGCAATTGATTTTTTACCCGCCATACTTCGTCGTTTACCGGCACATGAAACTGTGTTATCTGCAGCGTGTCAATAATTTCAAGCTGCGATTTTTTTGTAAGCGATAAATCAAAACTATGGATGCGCCAATCGTTTTCTGTAATGTTGATGATGCCTGAAAAAAGAGGCTCATAGTTGCGGCGGGGCGTTACGCGGATGCTGTTGATCTCTTTGCCATTTTCCCAAAAGCTGCCGAGGAATTTAAATTTATAAAAGCGGATAGCCCTGTCTGCGATGGGCGAGATAAAGCCCCTCGGGTTAAGCTGTTCGGCAAAAATAGTTACCGTATTCTGATATAAACTAATAAAGGTTGGAAAGCTAAAACCAAAGCCACTGCTACCGCTAACACGGCTGCTGATAACCTGCATTTTAAATTTATCAGGTTGCTGAATGGCTACTTTTCCAACTGATTCAGATAAATAAATAATGCCCATTCCCATGGTGTCCAGCATCATTTCCTGGCGGTCGGCATCCGGTATTTTTTTGCCGAATATTTTTGTTGGCAGGTGCCGCAATTTAATCATGTCTTTGGCATATAGATCGCAGGTAAACTGGTTTACCTGCTTAAAATAATAAGTTCTTTTTTTGATGGCTTCGCGGATGATCTGGTAGGCAGGATCTTCTCCATTACTTTTTATTACCACTTCCTTCATTACCAGTTTTTGCTGAGCTAAAATAAAGATGGCTTCCTCATCCTGGCTATTGATAACGACCTTTTTTTCCAGTGTGGTGTAGCCGATGTGCTGACAAACGAGCACATAAATACCGGGTGTTACATTGAAGGCAAACTTAGCCCTGTTATTGGCGCTGGCGCCAATGGTTGTGCCTTTGATGGTGATAGAAGAATAAGGCAACAGATCACCCTTTTCATTGAACACTGTACCATAAATTTTTTGCGCAGAAGTTTTAACACTGATTAATATTGCAAGAAGCAAAAAATATTTTCGCATGATTAAATTTGACTTGCTGCGAAATTAACCGGGAATTTGTTATGATGATGTAAATGGGTGAAAAAATGCAGGATGGCGAATAAATGAATGGCTTATGCTGCCATAAATAAATTACACTTCGCATTGAAGGATGCTGCAAAAAGCTGAAAAAGTAAAAGAGGGCGATGCAACAATTTACCACATGGCTTTTAAGCCCGGACAAAAAATATATTTTAATTACGCCGTAAATAACTACCAGACAATGCCGCAAAACCGGCTACCAGCGCACCAGTCATAGCAGTAGCAACTATGAGCAGCAACGGACTGTCTGTTTTTAAAATGATCATACTTACTTTATGTGCCAGCAAATGATTGTTGTTACTGCTGATGTACCACGAAAGCGAACCCCACAATAACAGGATGGCGATAAAGCCGGTTAAAAAAGATTTGCCGGGATTTTGCGGTATCAAAGCCGCTACGATGAACGCTACAATGGCAATGCTCCACCAGGGAAGATATAAACAGGCGGCAACACTTAACAAGGCGATTAAAACTAAAGAAATGATGAATTTCATAAATGCCAATTTGAAAATTTGAAAATTAAAACAGTCTTCACTTTTGGAGTAATTAGCAAGTTTGTAAATTTTAGTATTTGCTAATTTTCACATTTGCTAATTAAAACTCATTGTCCATTTTACCCTGCTGTCTTTTTCTTCTCCAGCCTTCATCATCCACAATGGATAATATTTTCCTGCTGCCCACTGGTCTATAAAATTGTCGTAAAACCGGCTGCCGGGATTACCGCTTTGCCCACCCGGATATACGCCCCAGGCTTCAGTTTCAGCAGTTAAACTTACAATCATCCGCCAGCTTGGACCATGGTCTTCCTTGGTAGCGTTGATGCAATGACCGCCTCCGCCAACCGGTAAATCTATGCGGCTGAAGGGAGCTAATTTTGTTAAATGATTTATCCTGGTAGCTTTATATTTCGCCCAGGGTAAGCGTCCGTCACTTTCCACTGTTTTTAACTGATGCACGGTGGATTTAAAAGCCGCAGTAACATCATCTGCCAGCGTTTCTTTTTGTGTGGTTTCAACATTATCTAAAAACTTATAGCTGCTGTCTCTTAATATACCGTCGAGCAAACTGCTTTCAAAAGGATGCGCTATAACCGCGGGTGCTTTTTTAAATTCATCGTTGAACACAACGCTGTCGAAACTATTCCAGAGCAGGAAAAAAACGGTTGGCCCTGTTGCATTTACTTCGTTGTTAAGGTCCCAGTTTTTTAGAATGTTCAGGTACTTTTTTTCGCTTTCATCCAGCTTGTTTTCATCAATATTTTTTAAAAATACCGGCCTTGCCATTTCTGCAAACACGTCATAGTTACTGGTTTGCATGGTCATCATATCCTGTGGTGTAATGGCATTCATAGCCGTTAATTTTCTGTTGATGGTTAGCCCGCGATAAGGAGGATAATCACGGCCTAAATAATAGGGATAAGTTGAGTCTGCCGGCTTTTGATTGGCGCTGCTTACAAAGCCCCGTTCTGGATTGTACTGAAAAGGGTTTTCATCCTGTGGAATCATGCCCTGCCACATATAACTGCTGTCGGTACCCGGCATTACAAAATCGCCCTGGCCTTTCCATTTGGCAGGCCACTCGCCTTGCGTACGCATGGCAATGTCACCATTCTTTGCAGCAAAAGCAAAGTTTTGCCCGGGAGTATGCATGTTACTTATTGCAGTTAGATACTCACTGTAATTTTTTGCATGGTTCAGCATATTAAACGCCAGCAACTCTTTACTTGGATCGTGGGCCGTCCACCTTACCGCATAATATTTATGATTGGTAACCCTGTTGCCGCTAAAAGATTTATCATACATCACCGGGCCAAATACTGTGTAGGCAACGGTATCCACATAATCGGGCTGGTTTTTTATTTCGATGGTTTCTATCCTGAACTCCGTTTTTTTCCAGGCACTATCGAACCAGTATTCCTGACGGCTATCATCTTTAAAGTTTATTTCGTAGTAGTCCCTTACATCCCTGCCACCATTTGTTACGCCCCAGGCAATATTGTCATTGAAACCAATGATCACGCTGGGAGCTCCGGGAAAAGATGCTCCATACACATTGAAAGCAGGCGTACTCAACTGCATCTCAAACCAAAGCGATGGAAGGTTTAGCCCAAGGTGTGGATCGTTGCATAAAATGGGGGCACCACTTTTTGTTTTGCTACCCGCAGCCACCCAGTTATTACTGCCATTTTCAGCGTCGGGCTTTTCTTCCTGCATCACCAATAAATCCTTATTTTGAAAATAAATGGAGTCAGCGGTTGCAGGAGCTTTCACCATTACTTTTGGTGCAGCATATACGGTTCCTTTGGGAATAACCGGATCAAGCGAATCTTGCTTTAACGGATACAATAAATTAAAATCGGCAGGGCTAAAATAACTTTTTGCATTGGTCATTTCTATATCATCTTCATGAGCCGCTAAATCGTACGACATATATTTTAAAAACAAGGCTGTTTTTAAATTTGTCCAGGGTTCGGGCTGGTAGCCAATTAGTTTATATTCGATGGGTAATTGGGCTTCTGTTAAAGTATGAATGTATGCGTTAACACCGGCAGTGTAAGCATCGCAGGTAACCTTGGTGACTGGGTCTGCTTCCATTTCTTTGAGAGAAACTTCTGCAGCATACCCCATGCCCAGCCTGCGGAACTCCCTGTCGTGGTTGAGCGCTTTTTCACCAATAATTTCACTGGCCCTTCCTGCGGCGGCATGCGTTTGCAGTTCCATTTGCCATAACCTGAATTTTGCATGCAGATAGCCTTGTACAAAATATACATCGTTTTCCTGTTCAGCAAAAACATGCGGCACCAGCCTGTCATCCAGGTACACATTTACTTTGCCTTTTAATTGCGGAAAGCTGAAAGATGTGGAAAAATCTGCATGGGCATTTTCAGCATTTTGCCAAATACCATGTTGCGGACTTAATAATTTACCCAACGGGGCCGGTAGCAGCAATTTTGTATTGAGTGTAATAACCAAACCAGTTGTTATTGCGGCAGAAAGAATACAAGGCAAGATTTTCATAAAAAAATTTATGTGCGTAAATTAAGAAAAACCAACGACTATTTGATAGAACGCTGATAACACTTATTTTTCGGATAGGTTATTATTTTTTCCATTAAACAGTTAAAGGGTGGCCTTCAATTTTTATTGGTTTTTAATCTGGCAGATTGGTGTTATCAGCGTTCTGTCATACCAATTATTTATTTTTGTACAATGGAAACAGAAAACATTGATGTAAAGAATATTCTTGGTTTACAACTGCCAACTGACCCCCGTTGGATAAACCTGGCTGAAATGCAACTGGAAGAAATACTGACCGACCATGCTTATTGCGAGCAAAAAGCAGCAACCACCTGCATTACATTGATACAAAGGTATAGCGATAAAGAAAAATTAGTACAGGATTTAAGCCCGATTGTTACAGAAGAATGGGGCCATTTCAGGCTGGTACTGGTAGAACTACATAAGAGAAAATTACAACTCGGAAAGCAGAGAAAAGATGTGTACGTAAATAAATTACTTGAGTTTCAAAAAAAAGGTGGTAGTCCGGATGAGCGTATGCTTGACCATTTATTAACGATGGCATTGATTGAAGCCCGCAGTTGTGAACGTTTTAAAAGATTGAGTGAAGGCTTAAATGATGAATACATGAGAAAGTTTTACCGGCGCTTTATGGAAAGCGAAGCCGGACACTATACCCTGTTTATTGAACTGGCCGAAACCTATTGCAAAAAAGAGAAGGTGCGAAAACGATGGAAAGAATGGCTGGTATATGAAAAAGAAGTGATGAATGAAATGGAAGTTCGGGGCGATAGGATACATTAAACAAAAGCCCCTAAATTCCTCAAGGGAACTTTTTATGCAGGCCGTATTTTGTACATTTTGTCTATTGCTGCTTTGTTAGTAATGGATTGAAGATGACATGGATTTGTATAAATTGCTCAGTTAAAAAAAATCAGTTTCATCTGTATTCATCCGTACAATCCGCGTTTCTATCAACCGGCAAAATAAATTTTTTCTTCTTCAAAATTTAAGTACGGATATCGGTTGCTTAACTGCTTAACTTTTTCAAGATTTATTTGTAAGAATTTTTTATGTTGTCCGGATGTTGGATGAAATGGCTTGTGGCTTTTTGCCGCGTTGATGGTATTGATTTGTTCCATTAATTTTTGCGTTGGTTCATCAATGCAGGCGGCTACAAATTTTTCCCAAACATAATTGGTAGCGCCGTAATTGGGATGCACCATATCTTCTGCATAAAAACGGTAATCCCGCAGGTCGTCTATCACCAGTTCATAAGCTGGAAAATAAAAACGGTTTTCTTCATTTTCAATCAACGCATGAACAGCCTCTATCAGCGTTGCTTTGCTACGGTTATTCTCAACAAAACCATCTCTTAAATGCCGCACAGGGCTGATGGTAAAAATTATTTTTATGGCCGGGTTGATGGTTTGTATTGCCGTCAGCATTTGTTGCAACTCTGCTGTAATTATATTTACAGGTAACAATTTTTTATTGAACTTATCGGTGGGTACTTTATGGCAATTGGCAACTACGTCTCCCTCCATTACTGCCCCGTTGCCGGTAGTACCTGGCACAGAAAAATTTAGGGTGTAAGCAAATGCAGAGCCCAGTGTTAGCAATAACCAATCTGCCTCTTTTAAAAAATCATGGGCGCTCTGCTGCGATTGGTTTATACGCTGTAAACACAGCTCCTGGTCAGGATGTGAAAAACGGCTGTGATGCTCCCAGCTGTTCCAGCATTCATTCTGATAAAACAAGTTTGCTGCTGTATATTGTTTGTTATCAATGTAAGATGTAATTGATTGTGTGATACTGATGGGATTGAATAGAATACCATTGGGATTTTCCAATACATCAAATTTGTGTTGCCTGAATTTTGCGCCCATATTTTCTGTAAAGCAGGAACCAATCAGCAACAATTTTTGGCAATGATTAATTTTTGTTGCAAATGGCCTGGGCGTAAATGCTAAATGAAAATTCATTAAATAAAATTACAGGAATGTTTTGGATTGGAGCGAAGGATAGAACACGGATGACGCTGATTGGCGGATTTAAAAGGATTATTAAAGAAGATATTTTTGATTGACGGGAAGGATGGAACGCGGATGACACAGAGTGGGCGGATTTAAACGGATTTTAATAAGCTATTTTTGATTGATGGGAAGGATAGAACACGGATGACGCTGATTGGACGGATTTAAACCGATTATTTTGATATTTAAAAAGATAAAAATATTTATCGTTATAAAAATATTTCGTTGGCAATCTCCATGCTTTCTGCCAAAGCATCTTCATTTAAATTATTCAGCATATTCAGTTGTTTAAAATAGGGGATCATCAGCGCTGTATCCATATTGCCTATTAGTTCATCACCGGCCATTGGGCAGCCTCCTATACCTTTTAATGCGCCGTCAAAACGACGGCAGCCTGCCTGAAAAGCCGCATCCAGCTTATCTTTCCAATTGAGCGAAGTGGAGTGTAAATGAACGCCGATTGTTGTAGCCGGGTAAGCCGGTATTACTGTTTTTAAAACAGAACTTACCTGTTGGGGTGTTGCTACGCCGACCGTATCGGCAATAGAAATAATCTCTACTTCCAATGCCGTTATTGTTTTTATCCATTTCAACACAATGCTTTCATCATAAGCATCTCCATATAAATTTCCAAACCCCATGGAAATATAGATCACTAATTTTTTTTTATTTTTACTGCACAGGTTTTGTATCTCTTCTACCATTTGCAGCGATTGCTCCAGGGTGCTGTTGGTATTGCGTTGCTGAAAAGTGGGTGATATTGAAAAGGGGAATCCCAGGTAACTAATTGCATCCTGCACCACTGCATCCTGTGCTCCACGTACATTGGCTACAATGGACAGCAGTTTGCTTTTTGATCTATCAATTTGCAGACCCTTTACTACTTGCAAAGTGTCGGCCATTTGTGGGATGGCTTTGTGCGAAACAAAACTCCCGAAATCAATGGTATCGAAGC
Source organism: Ferruginibacter sp. (assembly GCF_014377975.1). Taxonomy (GTDB): domain Bacteria; phylum Bacteroidota; class Bacteroidia; order Chitinophagales; family Chitinophagaceae; genus Ferruginibacter. The sequence continues at coordinate 80 of NZ_JACMOO010000175.1, read as the reverse complement.
CCACTTTTAATAAGGCATTGATATATTGTATTTTTTTTTGTGTGGGTATAAAGTTTTTCCAGCCCTGCATGGCATCTCTC